>JBBSAR010000178.1:0-7791 GCA_038252125.1 Desulfatiglandales bacterium | reverse complement strand
TGCTGTGTCGGAGAAGCAGTTTGAACCGTATGCCATGGATCAACTACTTCGATGAACGCCATTCATTCACGGGTATTGGTACTAATTTGCGCCCTTTCTTCGGGGAAGGGGATTACTGATTCGCAAGCCGAATCCATAAGTGGATCAGGTCTCCAGATATTCTTTTACCATGGCCGGCATCACGCTTGTTTTCCTTTTCCAGATTCAAGCCTTCGGCCATTTTCTTCGCTCCCTGTTCGAGGGGGTGGTTTCCCTATCCCAGCTTTCCTTTTACGTATTCCGCGATCTTGCGGACGGTGGAGAGTGTGGGATAGTCGTCTTCGTCGATCCGTATGCCGAATTCATCCTGAAGGACAAGGGCAACCGTTGCTAAATCCATACTGTCGATTCCCACTTCGTCGATGAGGTCGAGATCGGGATCGAATGTTTCCGGTGTAACATCTTCCAGTTTCAGTTCATCGATCATAATTTTTGCAACTTTTAAAGTAATGCTTGAAGTTTCTATTGTTGACGCCATTTTTCCTCCTGAATGAACATGTAGGCAGGAATCCTTGGCAATTCAGCCTGCCTGTTTACTTTATTTTACCGACAGAATTCCGTTGCATGCCAATTCTCCTTTAAGCAGGATGCGAAAGGCATAGTTGTCTCCTTTTGTTGGAGCGACACTAATGGTCAATTTGTCGTTCGGCCTTATGATCTGTTTAAAACGAGCTTTCTTTATTCCGGTGATCTTTATGTCCTCTCCGGCCAGGTGTTTGACGGCTTCAAAGGCCATGGCTATCTGGGCGATTCCCGGAAGAATCGGATCATCGGGAAAATGACCTGAAAACCAGGGCGAGTCCGGTATGGCCACGGCTTCCATAGCCACCTCATCGGAAGAGGATGTAATAAGATGCAGGGTATGCCATTTCATGTTATTTCGTTATCAAATGCTCCCACAGCGGGCCGACATGGCCGCGGCTGTGCAATCTCGTGATGATTTTTTCGGTCATTTTGCCGCCGGATCCAATCACCCAGTTGAATCGGTTGCCGGCACGTTCCTTTACTTGTTGGGTTATTTCATCCGCAGTGATCTCTTTCGGCCGGTAGAATATGGGCCGGAGGATGCTTTGATTGCCGGATATCTCGCCGCTTTCCACAGCCATATGGTAAAGCGCCGTATGCGGATAAATGCGAACAGCGCAAAAAAAAAGAAGACGCTCTTGTTCAGGGCCTCGATTTCCGTCAATGTCTCATCCACGGTGAAGCGGTTTTCTCCCGGTCCTCCGAGAAGGAAATAATGGGCAATATGAAGCCCTGCCTCTGCCGCCTGGCGATGGGTCCGTGCGACCTGAGCAGGGACAAAGGGTTTTTTGTAAGTCTTCAACATGATCGCGGACAACGATTCCGTCCCGAATTCAACGTGCGTAAGTCCCGCCTCACGTAACAGTTCAAAATACCCCTCAGGCGGCTGCGTGGGCGCAAAAAAGGCCCCCCATGGGATGGAGAGTCCCGTTCGAATAAATGCCCTTGCAACCGCGATGCTGTGGGCGTAATCCGAGTTAAAGACCGAATCGGTTATGAAGATATATTTTGCGCCGCTTTCCTGAAGACGCATGGCGGTATCGGCCACTTCATCGGGAGAAATCAACCGGAGAATGCGCCCCTCTATGTGCGGATAGGTACAGTAGATGCAGCGAAATTTGCATCCCCGTTTGGTCTGCAGATTGAGCATCCCCCCGTTTTTGATATAGTATGCGCTATAGGGCCTTTGGCCCAGGAAATCCCTTTTAAGAGGTTTTTCCCAAGGGGGTGGAGTAATCGCCTTGCTGCCCTTCTTCAAAATTCCGGGATTGAAAGGACCCGTACCTCCTTCCTCGATAACCTGTAACAACTCGGGCAGTCTTTCTCCTTCCCCCACGATGCCGTAATCCGCACCCAGGACCTCCATCAGCTCGTCGGGAAAGAGACTGAATGCGCTCCCCCCGAGGACGACAGGCGCCCGGGTATGCCCGCGGATGGTCTTCATCAACTGTATGTATGCGCCGAAAAACCCATCCTTGTCGGATTGTTCGGAGCTGTCGATATTTCTTAATGAGAGGCCCACAACATCAGGGGCGTATCGAACCATCGTTTCCCCGAGGGATGACTGTTCAATCGGATCATTCATGTCCAGAACGCGGACATCATGGGCTTCTCCGACAGCCCCAGCCACATAATCAAGTCCCAGAGGATAAACCGGGTAGGGGGTTTTTACCGTATTTGCGGATATAAGCAATATTTTCATGGAAGACCTTTGTTCAAAATACCGATTCCTGTAACATAGGATCCGAACCCCGCAACCAGAATTCCTTTGCCGTTAAGATCCGTAGGTCCTTTGCCGGAAAGGGCTTCAGGGATTTGTCCCGATTCCGCAAACGCTATGGCTGATACGGTGGCCACGGCGGAGGCGGATGCGAACTGCCCTGTAAATCTTCTGTAATCCAGGATGGGACCCGGAAATTCCGATTCTTTAATAAACTGCTTTAACTGTTTGTAGCAATGGTTTTTTTCTGATTCAGGGATGCCCGCGAACAGGGCGCCGTATTGTTTATTCAGATGGTTTGGGCCCCCGAAGCTGGAGATGAGTGCGCGAACGGCCGCGCCATTGTCGGACGATCTTTTCAGAAAGATCGGCGAAAGATGCATTCCTGAAGCATCGGTTCCTCTCTTCAGCAGTAGAGCGCCACCTCCGTCCGATCTGTCGGTTTTATCAGGGGTTGAGGGATCGAAAAGAGGTGAAAGCGTTTCGTGAGACTCATCCGCCCCTATTACCAGCACCGGTTCATCCATTTTCCGGGATATCAAGCCGGCCATCAAAAGGGCCTGCTCAAAGGAGTAATCCCCCCCCGTGGTGGTGACGTTGGGACCTGTGGCCTGAAAATGTATGGCAGCCTGCCCTGCGGACGCGTTGTGAACCGATCCGATAAAATCCGTAGGGCTTGCGAATTGGTCTTTAGAATCGATAAGTTGGGTAATGAAGTTGAATGTTTCCGTTAAAGAGCCCCAGCCTGTGCCGAAGAACAGTGAGCCCGGCCTTTCTTTCAAACCGGAGTTTTCAAGGGCTTCGATTCCGAGAGATAGGACCATCCTTGACAATCTTTTCATCCGCCGAACCGTTTTCGCTGGAAGATTTCGGGTCAGTTCCTTGTCCGGCAGGATTCCTTTGCACTCTTTTCCTTGAGTCAGCGCTTTCAAGGTTTCACCTATGAATCCCGCCCCTGATATGAGCGATCTGCCTGCGACTGTGAAGGGAAGGTCCCATGTTGCATCATTGTCCTTCACCAATTTGCCCGGTTTTCCGATGACCACCGCGGCATTGTTTCCGCCAAAGCCGAAAGAGTTGGAAAGAACGGTCCGGATGGCTTTTTTGACAGGCACTCTCACGGGATGCATCTTGAGCTTGGGGTCGGGAACCACGCAGCCGGTATTGGGAGGCACAATGCTGTTCTTCATGGCTATCACGGAAAGGATGGCTTCTACCACTCCCGCCGCTGCAAGGGTATGACCCATGGCGCCCTTGACCGAAGAATGGCAGGGAACCGTATCTCCAAAGAGCCGGTTTACCGCCGCCGATTCCGAAGCGTCGTTGTCAATGGTCCCTGTCCCATGCAGGTTGATATAATCGATATCCCGGGACGATATATCCGCATCTTGCAGTGCGGTTTTCATCGCCTCCAGTGCCCCCCTGCCCTCGGGATGGGGGGTCGCGGGATGAAATGCATCGCAACTTAAGCCGGCGCCCACGATTTCGGCCACGGCATTTTTGGGCGCATGGTCCGCCCCCTGAAGGAGGATGGCCCCGGCGCCTTCGGCCACCGTCATTCCCTTTCTGTTCAGGTCAAAGGGCTTTGCCCCGGCAGGGTCTATCAACTGGAGCGATTTAAAACCGTAATAGGTCAAACGGCACAGGGAATCCGCTCCCACGACCAGGACGGTGTCTATTCTCTTCGCCCGCAGCATTTCCAGTGCTGCCTTGATGGCCGCGGCGCCGGAGGAACAGGCTGTGGAGACGGTGATTACAGGACCGGTACACCCCAGGATTGAAGCAAGATAGTCGGCAACGGAACCGGCGGCATGATACCGGTAGCTTGCAGGAGACAAGTTGTGTTTCCGGAGGTTTTTCTCGGTTTCACCCATTCCTCCGGTTGTGGTTCCCACGATGATGGCGCCGGGCGGCCTTCCCGACTCGGACATGGCTTCTGCGGCCGCAATCCGTGCGAGGATATGGGTCCTGGGGAGATCGTTACTCTCGGGTAAACCCTCAATTTCTCCCACAAGGAAAGAGTCGTTCTCCGGAGTAGAAAAAATGGATATCCGCTTGAAACCTTTTTGCCCCTGAAAGATGGACCGTTCCGTAGCCGCCACCGTTTTCCCGACAGGGGTAATCAATCCCATTCCGGTAATGTAAGCGCGAACGTTCGTCAAATCGCTGCTCCAGGGGCCTCTTCCCGTATATATTGAGACAGCGATTTCATGGTGGCAAACACTTTTGCACCCAGCTCCCGGTTATCTATTCTTACCCCATAGTCCTTTTCGATCATCATGACCAGCTCAAGGATGTCGATGGAATCAAGGCCCAGATCTCCTCCGACCAAGGGGGTATCTTCAACGATCTCTTCAGGTTTTGTTTCTTCCAGATTCAGTGTGGCGACAATCTTGTGTCTCAATTCGTCAGTCAGTCTATCCATATGTTTTTCCACGGGAGTTAAGAGTCCCTAAATTTCAGGAGAGTTGACGGCTTCCGGTTTATGGTATCCGATAGGTGTAAAGCCGTATCCAGGATTAGCGGTTTGTGCACGTTGTCACTTTACAGAGCAGATAAAATGTCGTAAAAGAATGCAATCTATCATCATTTTCTTTTTGGGTCAATCTCAATTTCCTGGCATTGTTTTCTATTGAAATCAATGAATTATGCGGTCGGATGTTCTCTATGAAAATGGATCTGGACAAACTCATGCCTCACCGGGGGCCCATGAGATTAGTCAAAAGAGTCATGGATGTGGGTCGGGACTGGGCCATTACGGAATCGGTGGTTCTGGAGGGGTGGCCTCTTTGCCGGGGAGATTCCGTGAGCCCTATTGTTCTGGTCGAATTGGTGGCGCAGAGTGCGACGGTATTCCTTGGCCGGCGGGAAATGCAGGAAAAGGGTGAGGATTTTGAGGGGAGGGGCTGGCTGGTGGGGATTCGGGAAGCCGCTTTTTACTGTGACAAAATCGATCTGAACAGTGTGCTCATAACCGAGTCCAGAGAGGCCTTTGAATATGAGAGGTATCACGAGATTGCGGGTACGATAACCGCGGACAAGAAACTGCTTGGAAAGGTAACCCTGCAGGTCATCCAGGCAGAGGAATGAATGGAGAATCGTTTATGGAACCAAAAAGCGCAGGTAGAGTGGCTCTTGTGACAGGCGGGGGCAGGGGGATTGGCCGCGCCATCTGTCTGGAACTGGCAAAGGATGGCTGCTATACGATTGTAAACTACCGCTCCAATGAAGGCGCGGCGGAAGAGACGCTGAGCATTATTCGGGAAAACGGCGGAGAGGGAGAGACCTGCAGGTTTGACGTTTCTGATTCCGGGGAGACCGGGACTGCTCTTTCAGAAATATTCACACGGTTCCCCCGGATCGATGTTTTGGTGAATAACGCCGGGATTTCCTCGGACGGCCTGTTCATCTTCATGACGGAAGACGAGTGGGATTCCGTCATCAATACCACGCTGAAGGGCTTTTATAATGTGACCCGGCCGATCCTGGAGAAAATGGTTTCCGTGAAGCGGGGTTCCATTGTTTCTATTTCCTCCGTTTCCGGCCTTATCGGACACCGGGGGCAGGCTAACTATTCCGCCGCAAAGGCCGGTCTTATCGGAACAAGCAGGGCCATTGCTTCCGAGGTGGCGAGGCTCGGCGTGCGGGTGAACGTGGTGGCGCCTGGTTTGATCGAGACCGACATGATCCGGGAGATTCCAAAAGATACTATCAAAGGGCTGATTCCCATGGCCAGGGTGGGAAGGCCCGGGGAAGTGGCCAAGGTCGTGAAATTTCTTTGTTCGGAGGATGCATCGTACGTCACCGGTCAGGTTATTTCCGTGAACGGAGGGATGGCCTGATGGCAGCGAGAGAGAACATCCGTTTGAAGGGATTTCTGGGGATTGCGGTCCTGTGCCTGACTTGCAGCCTGTGCCTGGGCTGGACCGGTGATTTAAAAGAATTCGGTGAGGAAGCAAAGTCCATCCAGACCCTTAGCGCGGATTTTATCCAGGAAAAAAACTTGAAAATACTTGTTCAACCTCTTGTTTCAAAAGGAGTATTTTACTTTAAAAAGCCCGATTCCCTGCGTTGGGAATACAAGAGCCCGGTGCGCAGCGTCTTGCTGATGCACAACGGAGAAACGCGGCGTTTTCTGGAAGGTCGGGATGGCGTCAGGGAAGATCGTGGACCTGGCATGCAGGGAATGCAAGTGGTGATGGGGGAGATCTCCCTCTGGTTGAGCGGTCATTTCGGGGACAATCCTGATTTCATAGTCAGCGTGGAAGATAAGCGGGCGATCGTGTTGACGCCCAAGTCGAAATCTCTTTCTAAATTCATCAGCCGGATCGAGTTGCTCCCCTCCGATCGTCCCGGCGTCATTCGATCCGTTGTTCTGTTCGAGGGAGAGGATTCCTATACCACCATTCGATTCGAGAACGTGAAGGTGAATGAAGATCTACCCGAATCCCTCTTTTTGAAAAAGTAATCTAATGTCCGATTATAATAATACCGAGACAACTACTCGCCCGATCGACTGTTTAACGAGGATTCTCTTCTGTTTAATCATCCTGTTTTCCGCTGTTTCCTGCGGGACGTCCCACAGATTGAAACCTCTTTCCTCCGTCATCATTCCGGGAAGCGAGTCCAGGTGCGCCGAGCCGTTTGTTGCCGAAAACTGGCAGTTTATCCATTCCATTGAGGCGGTGCCGGCAGGCGGGGGGACCGCTTCCATGATCGGTGTGACCAATGTCTATCCTGAACGGAAAGTGGCCCACTGCGTGATCATGACGGTAGAGGGGTTTGTTTTGTTCGACGCCCTTTACGATCAGGAAGTCCATGTGAAAAGAGGAATTCCTCCGTTTGAATCGAAGGCATTTGCCGAGGGATTGATGAGAGACATCATGCTTGTCTTTTTCAGGCCTTCAGGGGAACTCATCGGATCGGCGCTCTCAGAGCATGGCGCCCTTACCTGTCGTTATAAAACGGACAGGGAAACGATTGAAGATGTGGTGGTCCATCCGGATAACACCTGGGATATTTATCAATATGTGGATAAACGGTTGGAGCGTTCCGTGACCGCCGGGGCAGGGAAGATCGAGGGAAAGAACGGTGTGTTTATCCCGAAGCAGCTGGAGCTGAGCGCTTACGGGAGGCATGGCTACAGCCTGCATCTGCGCCTGATTGAAGCAAAGCGACTCAAGGGTGAAGTGAGATGACCACCTATAATGATCCCCCGCAGAGGCGCTGAGAACTGAAGGAAACCAATATTGCAATAAGAAAGCGTTATCATTTCATCCCCGCTAATTTTGAATAAGACTATCATGAGATTTGAATACGGTGCAATGTGTTCACCTCTGCGTCTTTGCGCCTCTGCGCGAGAACAACGATCTGGCGCGATCTGAAAGGAAAACTTTTTGAAATTCAAGCTGATTTATCCGAAATGGCCTAAACTGGAGCGACAGACCGAATTCCATCTTCCGCCCCACGGTCCCGTGGTGTTTGCGGCGGCCCTGCCTGATACGGTA
>JBBSAR010000177.1:0-7795 GCA_038252125.1 Desulfatiglandales bacterium | reverse complement strand
CTGGTTGACAAATTGGGTCAAAAATGATTGGTAGGTGATGCTGTCAGGTCTATCCACTCTTTTAATTCTAATATTGACGTTTCGTGTTCTCTCGTAAATTACCATGAGTTTTTAACCAATTCCGGCTTCAGGAGAGTCTGCGTATGGATATGAAGAGGGACTACTACGAGGATGTTCAGCTTTTTTCGTCCGGTGTCGTCCTGTTCTGGTTTCTGCTTTTGCTCGCATTTTTGGCCGTTCTTCCCTTCCTTGTAAAAAATTACTACATTTATATGGCAAACTATATGGCCGTCAATATTATCGTGGCCGTAGGCCTGAATCTCCTTGTAGGGTACACGGGGCAGATCTCTCTGGGGCATGCCGGGTTTTTTGCCTTGGGGGCCTACGGGACCGTCATATTGATGTCGAAGGCCCATCTTCCTTTCCTTCTTGCCCTTCCGGGTTCCGCATTGTTTGCCGCGCTCCTGGGTTTTCTTTTAGGGCTCCCCGCCCTCCGGCTGGAGGGACCCTATCTTTCCATCGCTACACTGGGTTTTGGATTGACGATCACCCAGGTGATCGGCCGGATAGAGTTTTTTGGAGGCAGGCAGGGACTGCATACCCCGGATTTGAACATAGGCCCCTGGCATCTTGAATCGGATAGAGACCTCTATTACCTGCTGATAATAATTACCGTGGTGCTGGTCCTTGGGGCTCGCAACCTGATCAAGACAAAGGTGGGACGAGCCTTCATTGCCATTCGCGATGCGGATATCGCGGCCGAAACCATGGGCGTTAATCTCACCTATTACCAGACGCTCGCCTTTGCCGTAAGCGCTTTTTATACGGGTATTGCAGGGGGACTGTTCGCCTTTGTCCTGCGGTTTATCGAGCCCGAGATTTTCGGGATGATGATGTCGATTATTTTTCTGGCCATGGTGGTTGTGGGGGGGCTGGGTTCCCTCTTCGGATCCATAGCCGGGGCCTGTCTCCTCAGTTGGCTGGACCTGCAACTCAGAAACATTCTCAGCATCCCCTATTTCGGCGAATGGCTGGAAGCCCTTTCCAAGAGCTATTTTTCCATTACGGGAGTGTCCAATATTCAATTTATTGTGTATGGACTGATTATGGTGCTGATCATGATCTTTGAGCCTTTAGGGATCTATGGTTTCTGGATACGGACGAAGATATACTGGAAGACCTGGCCGTTTTGATATTTGTTTGAGCACGAATAACACGAATAGCACGAATGTTATTGTATCCGAACACACTTTAAGGAATGTAGGCCATGCTTGAATTTTTGCAGACCATTGTCAGCGGAGTAGCCGTCGGGAGTTCCTATGCGCTCATGGGGCTTGCCATGGTGCTCATCTATAAGACCTCCGAAGTGGTGAATTTCGCCCAGGGAGAAATGGCGCTTGTCTCCTGTTTTCTCACCTATATGGTTCTGGAATACCATGGGTTTCCTTTTTATGTGGCATTTCCGGGCGCGTTGGTTTTTTCGGCCATCCTGGGGTGCATCCTGGAGTTCGCCGTGTTGAGGCGGGCAAAAGACCCCACGATTCTGGGCATGATCATTATCACCATCGGTCTCGAGATGATTCTCATGGGGCTCGTTTCCTGGAAATTCGGAGCGGACCCCAAGACGATGCCTTTTCCCATATCCCCTTACGACAGCGTGGCCATAGGCGAGGTCTTTGTGAGTTCTCTTGAGGTGCTTACATTTTTTACCGCCCTGGCAGTCATGGCGATTCTATTCTTCTTTCTGCGGTATTCAAAATTGGGTGTGGCCATGAAGGCAACCCAGCAAAACAACATGGCCGCCCGATTGATGGGGATCAGGACCAACCGCATATTGATGTTCACCTGGGGGATTTCTTCCGTGGTGGGCTGTCTTGCCGGGCTTCTCATTTCACCCATGACCATGCAGCCTTACATGATGTGGGGCCCCATGTTGAAAGGTTTTGCCGCGGCCGTGCTGGGAGGAATGACCTCTCTTCCCGGTTCCGTGTTCGGCGCCTACCTGATCGGGATCATTGAAAATCTTTTCGGCGGATATGTGTCCATAGAATTCAAATCCGTTGTCGCGTTTGCGATTGTTGTTCTGGTGCTTTGCATCAAACCAAGCGGGCTTTTTGCTCGGCATTATGTGAAGAAAGTGTAGGAGTTAAACCATCACCAAATAAAAGAGGAGCGGGCTATGAAGATGAAAGGACTATTTGTGGGAGTTTTGGCGGTTGCTTTGACGTTTGGACTTTCTTTTGGCGTCTTGGCTGAGGAAGGGGTGACGGACACGGAGATCCATATCGGCCAGTGGGGTCCGCAGACCGGGCCGGCAGCCCCATGGGGCGCGGTAGCAAGGGGAACGGATGCCTATTTTAAGATGATCAACGCCGAGGGCGGCATCAATGGCCGCAAGCTGATCCATCACATGTTTGACGATGGTTACAATCCCGCCAAGACCAAGGCGGGTGTGAAGGAACTTCAGGAAGGGATCGGCATGTTCGCGTGGGTGTCCGGCGTGGGAACCTCGCCCGGCCTTTCGGTCATGGATTACCTGATGGAGAGAAAGATTCCGTGGGTAGGGCCTTCTTCCGGGTCTCTTCATTGGATTGAGCCTCCTCGAAAATATCTCTTCGCGGTTTACCCGCTTTACTACATCGAGGCCAAGGGACTTTGTGAGTATGCGGTGAAAACACTTGGGAAAAAGAGGATTGCCATTGCCTACCAGAACGATGATTACGGTAAGAACGGTGTGAAGGGCGCCGCGGAACAATTGGAAAAATACGGGATGAAACTGGTGGCCCAGATTCCCGTTGAGAACGCCGATACGGACATGAAACCTCACATTATGCAGTTTAAGAAGGCTGATGCGGATGTGGTCCTTTTATGGGTGACGCCTACTCATGCCGTCCGCATTGTGGGGACCGGAAAGGCCATGCAGTTTGCGCCCCAGTGGATGAGTACCAGTACCTGCTCTGATTTTCCTCTTATGTATAAAATCAGCAAAGGATTATGGAAAGACGTTATCGCGGCCACCTTCGGGGAACTTCCCGATTCCAAGTCTCCGCTTCTGCAGAAATACAAGAAGGATGCCTATGAAAAATATGCGGCAAAAGGGGAAAGATGGGGACTTTTCTATTACGCGGGCATGCTGTTTGCCGAACCCCTTGTGGAAGGGATTAAGCGGTGCGGAAAAGATCTCACACGGGAGCGTCTGGTGAAAGAAATGGAAGGGATCAAGAACTTCAAGGGGATTGGGGGAAAGATCAGTTACGGTCCCCTGGATCTGGCGGAACCCTATGCCTGCAGGCAGGGGCAAAAGGAAATTTTTCTGGTCAAATGCCTGGATGATGGGAAATACGAAAAGCTGACGGATTGGATGGAATTAAAATAAGGGGACTTTCGATGCGAAGGGCTGAAGCGGTAAAACGCTTCAGCCCTGCAATCGGTTTTTCAAGGCTGAACATATTATGACATTTTTTCAGGTTGAAGGTCTATCCATGTCCTTCGGGGGTCTCGACGCCCTCAGCGATATCCATTTTCAGGTCGGCAAAGGTTCCGTCTTTGCGATCATCGGTCCGAATGGCGCCGGTAAAACGACCCTCTTCAATTGCATCAACGGGATCTACAAACCCACAAGAGGGCGGGTTTTTTTTAAGGACAGGGAAATTCAGGGAAAGAAACCCGACCGCGTGGCCAAGCTGGGGATTGCCAGGACCTTTCAGAATATAGAGCTTTTTTCTCACATGAGCACCATGGAAAATCTGATGGCCGGACGTCATTTATTCATGAAGACCGGTCTTTTCAGAGGCGCTTTCATGTGGGGGAGGCACTCTTTCGCGGGGAAGGAAGAGGTGAGCCACAGGAAGAAAGTGGAAGAGATCATCGATCTGCTCGATCTGCAGTCCGTCAGGAATAAGTTCGTGGGAGGCCTGCCGTACGGGATACAGAAACAGGTGGAACTGGGCAGGGCACTGGCCCTTGAACCGGAACTTCTGCTGCTTGATGAACCCTGTGCCGGCATGAACTCGGAAGAAAAGCAGGACATGATCTTTTGGGTGAAAGATATCCAGGACGAGCTGGGGGTAACCATCCTGCTCATTGAACATGATATGAAGATGGTCATGGATATTTCGGACAGGGTGCTGGTGATAAACTTCGGCAAATCGATCGTTGAGGGCACTCCGGAAGAGGTGCAGCAAAATCCCGAGGTCCTGAAAGCCTATCTGGGGGAGGATGAAGACGTTGACCTCGATGCTTGAAATACAGAATATTGAGACGCTCTACGGCTTGATTTATGCCTTGAGAGGCGTTTCCCTCAGTGTGGAGGAGGGCACGGTGACGGCCATCCTTGGAAACAACGGCGCCGGCAAATCGACCATTTTAAAAACCGTCATGGGCCTTTTGGAGGATCAGCCGGACAAGGGCGCCATTGAATTTTTGGGGAAGCGGATCGATGGGAAAGATCCGGAAGTAATCGTAAGGATGGGGATATCGTACGTGCCGGAAGGACGGGAAGTCTTCGAAGAGCTGAGCGTGAAGGAGAACCTCCAGATGGGCGCCTACATCCGAAGCGATCGGTCGGGGATACGAAAGGACATGGACAAGATGTACGGCTATTTTCCCGTACTGAAACAGCGGGAAGACCAGTGGGCCGGAACGCTTTCAGGCGGTGAACAACAGATGCTTGCCATCGGCAGGGCCCTGATGAATCGTCCCAGACTTCTTTTCCTCGATGAGCCTTCCCTGGGGCTTTCACCTCTACTTGTCAAAGAGATTTTCAGGATCATTACAACCATTAACGAAGCGGGTGTTACGATCCTGCTGGTGGAACAGAATGCCCGAATGGCTTTGAGTATTTCAGACACCGGCCTGATTCTGGAAAACGGACGATTTGTCATGAAGGGAAAATCAGAAGAATTGATGGAAGACAAGGATGTCAGGGAATTCTATATGGGCATCAAGTCGGAAGAGTCCGCCAAGGGATTTCAACGGTGGAAACGTAAGAAACGGTGGAGATAGACCATCTTTGCTTTGGGATGGATGCAGGGGAACTTTTTAAGAAATGAGTGCAAAACGGGATATGGCAGCATGATGAACCTTGAAACATCTCCCAGTATGTTCAGGAAGACGGCCATGAAATATGGCGACCGGATCGCCATGCGCAAAAAAGAATTTGGCCTCTGGCATGACATATCGTGGAACGAATATTATCAGACGGCGAAATATATCGGTTCGGCCCTTCTCTCCATGGGGCTCGAAAAAGGGGATTGCGTCTCCATTATCGGGGATAACTGTCCTGAATGGGTCACCATTGACCTTGCCATACAGTCCTGCGGGGGGATTGCCACCGGGGTTTATTCCACCAACGCCTGGCCCCAGGTGGAGTATGTGATTGAGAATTCCGACTCCAAATTCTTCTTTGTGGAAAATGAAGAGCAACTGGATAAATGGCTTAATTTCCGGGAGAACGTTCCCAGGTTAAAAAAGGTCATTGTTTGGGATCTGGAAGGTTTAAGGCACTTTGAAGACCCGATGGTCATGACCTATGATGAATTGATCGATCTGGGTAAAGAGGTTGCCGCGAAGAACCCCAACCTTTTTGAGGAGTGCATCAATCAAGCCGATCTTGAAGACGTGGCGGTTCTGATCTATACCTCCGGCACGACCGGTCCGCCGAAAGGCGCGATGTTGACCCATCGTAACCTGGTTTGGATGGGCAGCGCGATTACCCTCGAAAATCCCATGTCCGACGAAGACGAGGTCCTTTCCTTTTTGCCGCTGTGCCATGTTTTCGAGCAGCTTTTCTCCGTGATGGGGCATATCACGCATGGTTACGTGGTCAATTTTATCGAAAACATGGAGACGGTGAACGATAACATGATCGAGGTGTCTCCCACCGTGGGGTATGCGGTGCCCCGTATATGGGAAAAATACCTGTCTGCCGTGTACATCAGGATGTCGGACGCCACCTGGTTCAAAAGAATGGTATTCGGAGTGGCGCTCAACATAGGAAAAAAGCGGGCCACTCTGATGATGCATTTCAAGCCCGTTCCCGGACATGTGGAGATGCTGTATAAGTTGGCTCATTTTATCGTTTTCCGAAAATTGAAGGAACGGCTGGGCTTTGACAGGATGCGGGTTGCCTATTCCGGCGCAGCCCCCATATCGCCCGATGTCTTGCATTTTTTCCAGTCCATGGGGGTAAACCTCATCGAAGGATATGGGCAGACGGAAGCGACAGGTGTGACCTGTGTTTCGAGAGTGGGAAAAGTGAAGTTTGGAACGGTCGGGCCGCCCTTGACGGGAACGGAGGTCCGGATCGCCGAGGATGGCGAAATCCTGGTGAAATCACCCAGCGTGTTCAAGGGATATTACAAAAATCCGGAAGCTACGGCGGAAACACTCAAGGACGGATGGCTCTACTCCGGAGATGTGGGCGAGATCGATGAGGATGGCTACGTCAAGATCACGGACCGGAAGAAGGATATCATCGTGACCGCCGGTGGAAAGAACATTACCCCGCAATTCATAGAAAACAAACTGAAATTCAGCCCATACATCAATGACGCGGTGGTCATCGGCGATAAACGAAAATTTATTTCCAGCCTGATTATGATTGACGAAGACAACGTGGTGAAATTCGCCCAGGACAACAAGGTGCAGTTTTCCACCTACAAGGATCTGACCCAGAGTCCGGAGATCATCAAACTCATTCAGGAAGAAGTCAACAAGGTTAACGATACGCTGGCCCGCGTGGAACAGATCAAGAAATTTACCATCCTCCCCAAGAAACTGTATGAAGAAGACGGGGAAGTAACGCCCACCATGAAGGTGAAAAGGAAGTACGTTAATGAGGCATTCGGAGATTTGATCGAGGCCATGTATAAAAGGAAAAGTGCCTGAATCAGAACTGCCCTAATGTTTTTTCTTTCATCTCCCGGAACCCCATTTCCATTAACGGCCGCAGGTTGACGATATCGGCGTTGTTGTACTCTATGAGGGTATCCAACGCCTTTTTGTTTCCCCGTTGATAGGCGTACCAGAGTCGAATGGCTTCAAAACCGTCGATGCCTTCGACCTCTCTCTCCCGTGCGATGCCGACGTCTTTCTCGATCCTTTTGAGTCCACCGGTAAGGCCCAGTTTTTTCAGGACGAACCGCAGATCAATGTGCCCGCCGGGAAGGGTGATGCCGGGAAAGCGGCTTCGTATGAAGGGGAGATCGAAAGAGGCCCCGTTGAAGGTGATCACCAGCTCATAGGACGCGATGGCTGTTTCGAAGTCTTCCAGATTAATTCCGTTTACAAAGGTCTGGATCGTTTTTCCGTCATACAGCCCGATGACCGTAATCTCCGCCCCATCCTGCTGGTAGCCCGTTGTTTCTATGTCCAGGTAGACCGCCTTTTCCTTAAAGGCATCAAAAACGCGCCACATCTCTCCCGAAGAAAGCCTTTCACCGAAAAAAGAGACGTCGTTTCTGTGCTCCAGGGACGATTGAAGGGTCTGTTCCATCAGACGGTGCATTCCCTCGGAAAGAAGTCCCCGGCCTCCTTCCATATAATCCCGCCATGTATGGATGCCCCGTGCCCAGAGCCTCTGCTCTGTTTTGGGCCCTACCCCTTGTACGTGTATGAAAGTTCTTTCAAGCATATTTTCCTGCAGGTTTTCGCTATTTGAGCTTTGAGCGTATGGCATTTCTCGTTTTTGGGTTCTGGGTTCAGCCAAACCATTCCGCCGTGAGGTCTTTTTCCTTGCCGCATCTAATTCCTGTGGAAGCCCACGGTCCTTCCCTGCAGGGTACGTCACAATACG
>JBBSAR010000176.1:0-7806 GCA_038252125.1 Desulfatiglandales bacterium | reverse complement strand
CAAGTTGTTTCTCAAACTCTTCAATGGATTGCTTCACAAGCTCAGCCCTTCCTTTACTACTCGCATTTGTGATAGAAGAAAATCATGCTCGTCATCCAGGCTTTCCCACTCTATATAGTACTTCTCGTTCTAATAGTAATATTTCTCAGGCCTTATATCTGTCTCCCAAGCCTCTTTAAACTGCTTAAATACCAATCTATATTTTTTTTCAAATTCATAAAGGCGTTCTGTGCAGGTGCGAAACCGGTTCTCTAAATCGCTCATTATCAGTCGAATTAATTTGTCTTTAATGCTTTCTCCTTCTATGTGCAATAGCATCTCTTTCATCGAATTCGGGATCTGTAATGTTTCCACCTCAACCTCCTTTACGTTTGCTATTATCATACTCCGTTCCGGTTGAAAAGTTGGGAAAGGCACACTTTGCAATGGACAGATTAAAATTATAAGTGGTTACAAAACGAAAGTCAAGCATCTGAAATTATAAGTATATTTTCTTTTGATAGGCCATCGAAACTTCTCCTTCCCGGCCTTTTGGGAACGGGGTCATGACTATCTGTCCTGCTCATTAACATCTTCCTTTTTTCTGCAGGTTCACTCATCTTTTGCCTAACAACCTCATCCTTTTTCAGACGAATCCTCTACCTCTTAAATCCCTATGATCCCGCCAAATCTTTTAAACTTTACCTGCTCCCCTTCTTCCCGATATCGATCAGTGAGAATGTCTCCCGTATTTCAGATGAATAACATAGGAGGCAAAACAGAGAGAGGGGTATATGACGAAAACAGCGGTCGCAGCAATTGCTGTGAGTAGCTTTGAAGTCCTTTTATGGGTTCAGACCCCCCGCCTGCCTCGCGTTGCGAAGCATTGCGGGCAGGGGTCCAATGACCAATGACTAATTTCAAGGTAAGCGAAAACTCCGATGTCCGACGCCAAGGGTTTAGAAGTTCAGAAATGCTAAAGGTTTTGGCGCAACTTCCCATTTCGCCCATGTCACATCTACGGTGGCAATGAAAAACTCAGCTCCGTGAGTTCTTAGCATCGACTGGAGTGTTTTGGCCACTGACTTCTCTGCCGATCTCATAGAGAAAATCGGGTGAGAAATCGGCATTGTTTGGCCACACAATGGTATCTATCTCGTGGTTAACATAAAAAGCTTTGAAAAAGTCCAGGTCTTTCAGGGGCTCAAAGATGGGTCCCTCGATATGTGGCTGCAAATCGACGGCTTTGGTCTCTCCATTATCAAAACGGACCTTGAGCTTGTATCCGCCGAGATAGGTTGCTTCGGTTACCCATCGCATGCTTATTCTCCTAATCGAGAGGTTCAATGTTTTCTATGAGGGATTGGTTAACATTAAGAAATTAGTAAACGAAGAGCTCTGTTCACAGATTCAGAATCCGGAAAATGAACTTTAATGTCAGGATCGAGCATCACTGTGCCATCCTCTTGGGTAAAGTACTGCGCCAAGGTCGTACCGTCACTTCTATGCATATGCACGCTATGTCCTTTGCGGTATGCTTTGTAGTGTTTACCTCGAACACCGCCTGAGAAGTCATACTCTTCCCTCATGTCATTATCATCAGAATCAACTTTTTCTTTCTTCATATGCTTTCCTCTCAGAAAGGGTGGCTTTTCGACACCCAATCAACCGAATATTTTCATCGCGGTCAGTATACCATACCACTAATAATCTTCCCTTAGAAGAGAGTCCGATGTCAATATATCGGGCTTCGTCATCCGAATGGTCTGGATCGCCAATGGTGATTGCAAACGGGTCATTGAAAACAGTCTTACCTTCCTCGAATGATGAACCATGCTTTCTTACATTCAGTTTTGATTTATCTTCATCCCATTCAAATGTTGTCGTCATTTAGTGTATCTCATATTTGTATAAAACAAATAACAGGCAACGGGTGTCCTAATTTCAGGCCAACAAAAATCCAGTCCTCAAGTGTGGACTGCAACTCGTTCTCACATTCACGCAATGTTTTGCCGAAGGCGATGACTCCTTTATATCCAAGAATTCGGCCGGAAAAGGTCCCATCCTCAGTTTATCATATTCAGCACGAGCTAATGCCATGTCGATATAGCCGGTAAGAATTGATTTGAGCATTTTAGTACTCCTTCAAGTGACCAGCTATACTCTTTTACCTCAATGAGCAGATCGATGTCCGATTCACCGTCCGAATCGCCACGTGCCTTGGAACCAAAAAGAATGACGTGGTCAATATTATCCGGGAAATTCTTTCGAAAGACTGCCAAAAGAGCCATCAGAGCCCTCCGCTCGTCAGTTCCTAGGTTTCCAAAATTCGCTGCGTTTTTCATCTATAGCCCTCTTCCCCACGCCGACAAATAAAGCTTTTTTCCTCGTTCCAAAGGTCCTTTGTGCGAACGAGGAAAACACATTTTCCGCGCGCAACGAGTCTCAAGGCAAAAGTTCAAAGCTTTTTACATTTTTAGGCCTCACGATTTTAAAGTCTCGGCGGTCAGTCGTGAGGATGGTCCCGACACCCAACCTCTCAGCCACTGCGATGACAGTTGTATCCACAAAATCAATCCGCGCATCGGCGTATTGCTGAAGAAGTTCAGCAGAACGATTCACATCTACAAGCTCAATTGGGATCAACCTGTACTTTGTCTTCGTCAAATCCATTAAAAATTTTGATGTAGCTCGGTTGCCCCCGGCCCGTGTAAGAAGATAGGCCACTTCTGCCAAAACCGTCTGAGGTAAAAAGATTTTTCTTTGCTCACGGTATATGCTTAAGCACTCAGCGTGCCAATCATCTGTAAGAATGGCCAATCCAACAACAAACCCTGTATCAGCGACGGTCGCCATTTGTCGGCTCCTTTACCGTCCAGCCACTGTGCTCACGTATTTCTTGGGAGAGGATATCTTCACTTCGTTGGGAAAAGTCAGTCGGCCCGGATATCAAGCCAACTGCCGGGTCTAAGGCCTCATCGTATTCAAAATCATTTGAAATGGCTGTCCCCTGACGCCGAGACTGCTGCGTCGTTATTGAATCAATCAGATGAACAAGTGCATCCATCTGTTCCCTTGTCAAATGATCAATTCCCGTGATCAGTTTACGACGGAGTTCTTCGCTCTTTTCTTCCGCACCGATAGTATTCATTGTACCCATACCACCCCTCCTTCCCACTCATATATTAAGTAACATGATGCCCTTCGGTTATTCAGTCTTCCTCGTTCCCTCGGTCCTCAGTAGGCATGCCTGCCGACATCTCATAATAAACCCTGCCTGCCAATTCTTCCGACTCCTTAACCATTTCAGAAGCAACTATAAAGTCGCCGACGATACTCAAGTCCATTTTGCGGAAGGAGATATAAGTGCCGTTCCGCACTCTTTCTATATGCGTTAGGAGTTTAACCCCTTCCAAAACTAAAGTCAAGATTCTGAAATCACAGGTGCATTTTCGATTTCCTTTTGACAGGCGCATGAACAAGGTGTTATTCTTTTTCACTCCTGTTTGGATGTTACTGGATCTGCATATTGAATGTTATGCCCCTAATTTTCAGAAACTCAAAAGCAAATAAGGATTGGAAATAATTTTTGGCAATGCCTTTTCAGATTAGAGAAATACTGAGCGAAATTCGCAATGAAGAAGTAATAGCAAAAGGAGCCTCGGTAAAAATCCGGAAAAGACTTGAAAAGCTTTATGGACATGGTAACTGGAAAAAAATGAAAGGAATTGCTAAAGTACGGCTTTCGGACGGTTCTGTGAAGTTAGCTGAAATCCATTGGTTTGAAGCTCATGGCATTGGTAAAAAGAACATCAAGGTAAAATATTACCTGGGAGAATAATGATGATAAATCAACTTGAAGGAAAAAGACTCGTCATTTGCATTGACAATAAAGGAAACGAAGCCTCCTTGGAACAGTGGAAGGTTTACCAGTGTTTACCTGATGAGCAAGCTGAGAGGCACAATGAAATCCGTGTGATTGACGAAGAGGGTGAAGATTATCTTTACCCGTCTGACATTTTTTCATCGGTTTCTTTGGAGACGTCTATTGCAAAAAGGCTTATCAGGGAGCATTCAAGAAAGGATCAAATGGTCTAACGCCTTTCGGTCGGTTGCAGTGTTGGATTCAAGCTGGATGCCGCGCGTGCTGAAAGAAAACACAGATGACCACCCTGTCCTTGAATTTATGCTGGTGAAAGATTATCAGATGGGAAAGATGGGAAAAGACATGTTCGTGGAACTGCAAACCCTTTTAAACATAGACCCGGTTCGGGAGAAGAAAATAGGAAATCCAGACAGGTTGGTGAGGATGTCGGAATTTTTTTCCCTTTCTCAGGGCAGACCCCGATACCTGGAAAAAGTGGGAACTTCACCGAGCCGTACTCTTGAAGAAACGCTGAGTTTGAGGTTACCCTGGATTCCCGGGTAACTTGTCCATTCGATTTCCCGCACACTGTTGGCATAGCCCATCCGGGATATATCATTTTGTCACTCATGCAAGCTCTTCCGATGCCTGCAATTCCATCTTGTCTGATTCAGCATTCGTAACAATTTTACCCGCAAACGTATAATTCGTTTTTCCCGTCTGTTACTTTCTTCTGGAAAAAAATCAGCCAGGGGTTTACAATATCTTTCGGTTATAAAGAGAAATATTCAAGACAAAGGGAAGGCGTTAAAGAAGAAAAAAGCCACAATTGACATAGCTGTTTTCCCTTACGATGGGGAATACATAGAAGGAAAAAGACAAGGGAAAGGGCGGTATAATTACCCCGACGGCTCATTCTATGTAGGTGAATTCAAGGATGGCGCCCATTACGGTTTTGGAACGTATACATCCTCTGATGGCGCTGTATGCGTAGGTGAATGGAAAGATGATGTGATGCATGGGAAGGGAACCTGGACACATCCTGATGGAACCGTCATTGAAGGGGAATGGGAAAACGGCAAACCCAATGGTCAGGGGACACAGACCCTGCCTGATGGAGGAAAATACACAGGAGAATTCAAGGACGGCAAGTATTGCGGCCAGGAGACAGAGAGGGACGTCCATGATTTCATGCGTTTCTCCAGTTTTTGAGATGAACATCCCATGAAAAAAGACACAGGAATACAAGAGGAAAGCACCGCGGCGATTCCTATCAATATCCCTTTCATAGGTGCTCCTTGTAAGGGTTCAGGAGTTCAAAGCGATCAGAGTGAAGCACTCTGTCCCGCGACATTCTGCTTTAATATGCTGTGGTCTAATTCAAGCGTATAGGACAGGATTGTGTTAATATTAAATTTATTGGATGCTTTCAGTATCTCTATACCGGCAAGTTTTCCGTCGGCGGTGGTATCAATATTTATCCCCTCTGCGATTTCAATAACACCATCTGGTTGGTGATCACTTAGTTTGAGGTACAAAGCGTCTACTTCTTCATCATAATGTACTTTCATTTTACTCGTCCTTTCTTCAACGGATAGTTTGTGATTACTGTCATCGTATCGTTTTCAACAGCAACAACTATCTTTATTGGAAATTTCAAGCCGGATATATCTCTTATTGCCTCATGTCGCTTACCCTTCAAATGTTTCCATGTGAGTCATCTTTAAGGGGCATGCCAGTTTTGAATCTTCAGAGAGGAGAAATTCTCAAAATCCGGTGTATTTCGCGTCACGAGGATAAGACCGTTTACCTTGGCGATGCTTGCGATTTGACCATCTACGAATGGCACTGTCTCCCCCTGTGCTGCCAATCTGGCTCGCTCTTGGGCGTGCCATTGGGCAGCCCTTTCATCGTAGGGGAGAATTACCATATGCTGTAATATGACATTTTTGATGTACAACTCGATGATGTCGCGTTTTCGCGAAATGGGCAGACGCCAACACCCATATTCCAATTCATGGTAAACCGGAGATGCGGTAGCAATTTCTTCCTGGTGTGCCTGCATCATAGCCATTACCTGGGCGTCGGGCGACGCTTTCAGCGCCTCGGACAGGACATTGGTGTCAAGAAGGTATTTCATTGAATCCAACCGACTTCACGCCCAGGCGTCTTGTCCCTGAGGTCGTTAAAATCAATATCAGAAACTTCAATGCCTTGGCTTTCCACCAAATTGCGAAACGCCTGCATAGATAACCAAAAGCCAGTTTTTTTTCGGCGCAAGCGTTCATATTCCTCGATGGACAACAGAACCGCCACAGGCCGTCCTCGTCGTGTCAGCTTGACGGACGGTCCCCTTTCGACCGAATGAATGATCGAAGGTAGTCTGTTTTTTGCCTCAGCGATGGTATACTGATCTTCCATGGGTCGTCCTCCTTATAGGAGTTAGGTTTCAATAGCACACATACATTATAGCCATTTTGATAGCCATAATCAATCTCAATAATCTTCAAATGGGCGCCACAAAAGGTTTGTTGCCCCCGCAGATGAAAATTGTCGGTTTGCCTCGGATGGATATAACCCATCGTAAAGAGGGAAGTTCCGGTACTCGACAGGAAGCCGGGGCTTTCCGGGCAACGGGCCGAGCTGGTGCTCGGAAACCAGGGGCCTAAACTCTTTCCTGCTTAAAACATTGCCACGTCGTTTTCCCAAGAAGTCCTTATTCGACAAAAACGGTCTCGATCTGTTCTACAGCCTCAAAATGTTTGTCTCTTGTCAACAGGGTCCCCCCACTTCCATACAAGATGCGACAAATTCCCTGAATACAGACATCCACACAGTCAAGGAACTCTTCTCCCAGACCTCGCCATCTATCTTCGTACCAATAATATGCTTGAAGAACATCCTGTTCCGCCTCCGGAGCTATTATCAGTTCAGCGCCCATAGCCGCTTCGAACCCTGCATTTCACTTCATTCCAAGACAGTCCGGAAGCCCGGTTTTTCATCAAATTGGCCTTTCGACGAGCCAATTCCGCCTTTTGCCATTCATGCATTAGAAACGCGGACCGGAGATGCTCTCCTTCACTTGCCGGAGAGAAATGAATATGAGATAATAGGCCGTAATGAAACGAACTTTTTTTTTGCTTCTTCCTTTATGTGGAAAATGTTAGAATTCAAATCTGATACGGAAACTGAAATCGGCTCGGGTAGTTCGAAATTCATGGCGAGGTAACGAAACTGCTTGCTTATAAGAACATTCTTTTGGCCCTTCTGCTTCTCCTGCCGGTCTATGCTTCCGCGGCTCCCGCGGAGCAAGGTCAGACGCCGCCCTCTTCTCCACCCGCGGAAACGACGAAAACCGAGCAAGGCGGGGAAAAGGATGAAACCGGTTCCATTCGCCTGGGCAATCTCGATCTGGTTACGGAAGAGTATGTGGTCCAGGAAGGGGACTGGCTGATCCAAATTCTCAGGAACAAGGGCGTTCCCGCTGAAAAGGATGTGCTGAAGATTGTCAAGCTTTTAAAAGAACTCAACAGCTCTTTTCGGGATCTGAACTTGATCCGGCCTGGTGAAAAGATCGTGATCCTCGTCAAGGCCGGTTCTTCTGAAAAAAACGTAACGGTCTCTGCCCCGGCTGTAGAAAACAATGCGCCGGAAAGTGCCGAAAAGGAGAAGAAGGAGCCCGGGAAGGCAGGGTCGGTTAAGACGGAACCCGAGATTCCGAAGGGGTCACCTGGCCAGCTCAAATATGACGTCTATAGAATGCGGTCCGGAGATTCTATCGGGGCACTTATTGCAGCCCGGTACGGGCTCTCTCAGAGGGAGTTGTTCAACCAGTATTACCCTCTTTTCAAGGAGTGCAACCCGTCCATCAAGAATATGAACCGGATTTTCGTCGGCCAGAAGATCCGGCTGCCTCTTTTTCCTCCCGTCCGGATAGCATCCCGTGAAAAAACACCCGGCAT
>JBBSAR010000175.1:0-7827 GCA_038252125.1 Desulfatiglandales bacterium | reverse complement strand
CGCCAAAAAAGCTTCTGGAAGACGGAACTTCCCTGACGGGCCAGTACCTGTCTGGAAGGAAGAATATTTGTTCTTCAAGGCCCAGAAGAACAGGAAACGGGACAGCCATCGTTGTGAAAGGCGCCAGGGAAAACAATTTAAAAGATATTACCGTGGAGATCCCCCTCGGCATTTTTTCCTGCATTACAGGGGTCTCGGGGTCCGGAAAGAGCAGCCTGATCAACGGCATTTTATACCCCGCGCTCGCTCACCGATTATACCGGTCCAGCCAGAGAATCGGGCACGTCGATTCCATCAAGGGGATTGAGCATCTGGATAAAGTGATCAGTATCGATCAGAGTCCTATCGGGAGAACCCCGCGGTCGAATCCGGTTACGTATACCGGAGCTTTCACACACATCCGAGAACTGTTTTCCATGCTCCCCGAGTCAAGAGCCAGGGGGTATAAGCCCGGGCGTTTCAGTTTCAATGTGAAGGGGGGCAGGTGCGAGGCATGCCAGGGCGACGGGATAAAAAAAATTGAGATGCACTTTCTGCCGGACGTATATGTGACCTGCGAGTCATGCAGGGGACTTCGATATAATCGGGATACCCTGGAAATCAAATACAAAGGAAACAATATCTCCCATGTCCTCAATATGACGATCAATCAGGCCGCCCAATTCTTTGAAAACATCCCTGCCATAAGGAATAAGCTGGGGAATTTGATCGATGTGGGGCTTGGCTACGTAAAGCTGGGACAGCAGGCCACGACACTTTCGGGCGGTGAGGCCCAGAGAATCAAGCTTTCCAAAGAGTTAAGCAAAAGAAATACGGGAAGGACCCTGTACCTGCTGGATGAGCCTACGACGGGACTTCATTTTGAAGACATCCAGAAGTTGCTCGATGTTTTGAACCATCTCGTGGATCTCAAGAACAGCGTTGTCGTAATAGAACATAACTTGGATGTAATCAAAACTTCCGATTATATCGTTGATCTCGGGCCGGAAGGGGGAGACGAAGGCGGATATGTGGTGGCTACGGGAACTCCTGAAGAAGTTGCGGAGAACGATGCGTCGTATACAGGACGGTTTCTGCGAAAAATGTTGACAAATTCTTAAACATTCAAGATGCGGCGGCAAAAAAGATCTCGTGACTCCATTCTGCCGGAGTTTTGGAATCAATATCCGTGAGTGAATCGAAGTCACACAGATTCTTCTCCAGGTTTGAGAATGCTTAAACAAAACTGCACGCCTACCATGAAGAAACATGAAGAGCTTGAAGGCTGTAAAGAACAAAAATCCTCAGTCTTGTTTCTGATTAAGACGAGGTTCCCGAGTTTGGCATTGTTGACAGGTAGATTCCAGCAAGCCGGGACTCAAATCACGATGAACGTCAATAACCGCCCAATTACCAGGTGTGATAATTCGCCGAACTTCCTCTTCATGTCCTTCATGGTAAAAACGCGTTATGCCTAAAAGCTGGAAATGAGTTTAGCTGAGTTTCATTTTTTTCTTTTTGGAAGTTGTTCGATATGATAGGCGAGATGTTCAAGTTTTACCGAGAAATCCATGTTTTCCACAATGCAGCATTCCGGTGTTCTGACATGTATGGGGGCAAAATTAAGTATCGCTTTAACGCCGGCGTCAAAAAGAATGTTTGAAACCCGTTGCGCCATTTGCGGAGGGGTGGTGATCATGCCTATTTCGATACTGCGTTTTGCGATTATTTCCCGTATTTTTTCTGCCGGCTCAATAATCAGACCGTTCGGGAGCTTGCCCCCCACTTTCTCAGGATCCACATCAAAGGCCGCCGCAAGCACATACCCTCTTTTTCTCAGATTATCATTCTGGGCCAGACTCTTCCCCAGGTTTCCCATCCCCACGATGCACAAGGTCCATTCTCGGTTGGTGGCAAGAATCTTCTTTATTTCATGCAGAAGATCTCGTACCTCATAACCCACGCCTCGAACACCGAATTCTCCAAAGTAGGCCAGATCTTTTCTGACTTGTGCGGGGTTCACACCGCATAGTTCCGCGAGCCGTTCACTGGAAATGACAAGGGGGCCGGTGTCGACAAGGACCTCTAACGGTCTGGAGTACAGGGCGAGGCGTTCGATTGTGGGATTGGGTATTTTGGCTTTTTCATCCATTACGCGAAGCACGGTATATGGGAAAACAATATTGTGAAATAACGCACATGGACGAAGAAAAAAAGCGAGGACCTGTTTTCAGGCCCTCGCTTTACCTCAAACGATAATTATGCGCCCAGGGATTTGACGATAAGTTCGTGCATACCGCCAAGATCCGGAATCTTGAAAACAAGAATAAAGCATATGACCAGTGCATAAATACAGAGCGACTCGATCAGAGCCAGACCGATAATCATGGTGGTCATGATTTTTCCGCCTGCTTCCGGGTTTCTGGCCGTTCCCTGCAAAGCACCGTTAATGGCATTACCCATGCCGATGCCGGTACCAAGTGCAGCCATACCGATACCGATGCCACAAGCAAGAGCGATTCCAAAAAATACCCACAGACCAGCGGCCTTAACTATGGCGTCGCCTTCGGCTGCAAATGCCATGGATGCCCCACCGAGCAACAGTATGGATGAAAGTACCCCGATAAAAGTTTTCTTAGACATGTGATCCTCCTTTCATTAAATTTATTGGTTGGCCTTCTTCAAAAAAACGAGGTCCATACGAATGGAGACGGACCTTTTTTCGTTAATGCGCATGTTCCATGGCGCCTACAAAATACATGGTTGAAAGAAGCATGAAAACGAGTGCCTGAATGAAGCAAACTAAAATACCGAGGAACATGATCGGCAACGGCGCAAGGTAGAGTCCCGCAAGGCCGAACAGGATGGCGAGAACCATCTCTTTTCCGAAAATATTTCCAAACAGTCGAACGCTCAGGGACATGATACGGGCGAAGTGACCGATTAACTCAATGGGAAGCATGAGAGGCGCCAGCCACCATACGGGCCCCATAAAATGTTTGATATATTTCACGCCATGAAACTTTATTCCTATGGCATGGGTATAGATAAAGGTGCACAAGGCAAGTGCCAGGGTTGTATTAAGGTTTGCTGTAGGCGAAAACATCCCGGGGATCAGACCAATCATATTGGCAACAAGAATGAACAAAAATATGGTTGCAATGTAAGGAAAAAAGAACTTTCCTTCCGGTCCGGTAATCTCCACCATGAAATTTTCGAGACCGCTTATGATCATCTCGAAAAAGTTCTGCCCCTTTGAGGGAACAATTTTGACCTGTTTGACAAGAACAAGGGCGCTGATGATAAGAATAAGCATAGTCAACCAGGTGTAATTCACATGGGAGTATGCTTTTGCATAATGCTCAAGCCCCATGGCAGATAAGATGGCATCAATAAAGAAAATCGGATGTTCCATAAATTATACAGCCTCCCGCGATGATGTTCTGAAAACAGCCTGTATTCCCACGGATAAAATAGCAATCACGACGATGGAAAGCCCCGCGGTCAGTCCAAGAGGGTTGACCCAGCCATTGGTGATAAGCATATAGATAATCAGGCCCAAAATGGCAAGCCTAAAATAAAATTTCATGATAATTGTCCCTTTATTTCTCTTCATACCCCCTTGGGTTGGAAAGGCCGCGCGAATGGTGTTCTGGAGGAGACGGAAATTCCCTATAATAATGAGGCCGCCGAGAATCACGCCAAGGGTGAAGGTTGCACTCATGAAAAGAAAACTCAGAGAACCGGTGATCATGAGAATGATCCAGTTATAAAATCTGATTTTCTGAAGCAGTTTGTCGGGGTTCATTAGAGATCTTTAGCTTTCTTATAGAGAATATATAAATTCCTGAAGGCGGCGGCAATTCCCAATGCCAGAAAAATATAGAATCCCCATGGTTTGGTTCCGAAATATTTGTCGAAAAAATAACCTGCTCCGGCGCCGATGGCGATGGAAAAGGCCATGGTCATGCCGATAGTGCTTAAATATCCTAAGTCCTTGATGGATTTCTTAAGGTCTTCATCCATTTGGTGTCCTTGAAAGACCTCCATCCGTGTATTTTAGGAAAACTGGTAAACCTCCTATCACAGGAATTTATGGGAAGTCAATAAATATTTATCTGTATCTGGTTCTAAGTACCCGGCCGTCAGGGTCAGGTCGTGGGAAAAGAATACTACCGCATCTCTTTAAAGGCATTGCTTGCACAACGAATCGTTTTTTCGATCATTTCCTCGGTATGCGCATGGCAAACGAAACTTGTCTCGAATGGAGAAGGCGCCAGGTATATGCCCTGTTCGAGCATCTTTCTATAATATTGAACGAATCGTTTCACGTCGCACCCCTTGGCAGACTGAAAGTCGATGACCGGGGAAGTCGTGAAAAAGAGTGTTCCCATGGATCCTACACGATTTATTTGGACCGGGATGCCGGCTTCGGAGGCGGCCTCTTCAAGGCCCGAAAACAGAAGGTCGCCCTTTTTATCCAGTGTCTCGTAGATCTTCGCGTCTCTTAAGAGGTTGAGGGTCGCGATTCCCGCGGTCATGGCCAGCGGGTTGCCCGAAAGGGTTCCTGCCTGATAAATCTCTCCTTCCGGCGCCATCCGGGACATGATCTCCCTCTTTCCTCCATAAGCTCCTACAGGCAAGCCCCCGCCTATGATTTTGCCAAGGCACGTCAGATCCGGACGAATGTCGTACAGAGATTGAGCCCCGCCCGGAGCTACCCTGAATCCCGTGATGACCTCATCAAAGATCAAAACCGTTCCCGATTCTTCGGTAAGCTCTCTGAGCCCTTTAAGAAAGCCGTCTTTCGGCAGAACAACGCCCATGTTGCCCGGTACGGGCTCTACAATAATGGCTGCGATCTGACGGTCGAATTTCTCGAAGGCCTTTCTCACGGCACTCAGATCATTAAACGGAAGAGAAATGGTATGGCGTGCCAGATCTTCCGGCACGCCCGGACTGCCTGGAATTCCAAGGGTGGCGATTCCCGACCCTGCCGAGACCAGGAGGCTGTCCGCATGCCCATGATAGCACCCGTCAAATTTGACGATCTTTGTTCTCCCGGTGAATCCCCTGGCCAGCCGTATGGCGCTCATGGTGGCTTCGGTTCCGGAGTTGACCATCCGCACCATCTCGATGGAAGGAACCATGTCCGCAATGATTTCGGCCATATCCACTTCCATTTCGGTCGGCGCCCCGTAGCTGGTTCCCCTTTCCGCACTGTCCTGAACGGCCTTGACCAGATCGGGATGCGCATGCCCCAATATCATGGGGCCCCATGAGCAGACGTAATCGATATATTCGTTTTGGTCGACGTCCCATATCAAGGCCCCCTTGGCCTTTTTAATGAACGGAGGGTTCATCCCCACCGATTTTCCCGCGCGTACCGGGCTGTTAACCCCCCCGGGGATAACCTTCAGTGCCCTCTTGAAAAGACTTTCCGATTTTTCTTTCATTAAAAATACTCCATACTTGTCTTTTTAAATTCTTTTTCGCTGAAGAGCAGGCTGTAATCAGAGATCCCTGAATCGTGCGACATTTTCTCGGCGATCAGGCGGCATTCTTTTCTACTGCCGCCGTGGATCATGGTGTAAAGATTATACGGCCAATCTCCTCTTGGAATCCTGTTGTAGCAGTGGGTTACTTCCCGGAACCGGGACAGGATCATTCCCGTTTGCTCCACTTTTTCCTCAGGCACGATCCAGGCTACCATGGCGTTGGAATGAAAACCGGCTTCCTGGTGCCGGAGGGTTGCCCCGAAGCGCCTCAGAATTCCCCTTTTTCGAAGATCTTTTATTCCGTTAATGAATTCTTCTTCTTCCATTCCCGCCTGTTCAGCCATGATGGCAAACGGCCTTGCGTCCAGCGGCATGTCTCCTTGAATCAGTCTGATGATCTTTCGGTCTTTTTCGGTGATCATTTTTTTCTCTACGGTATTTGGGATAAAAGGGTGAAAACGCCGCTTCAACGATTCAACGATCCGGCCATTCCCGCCTTGGAAATATCCAATGGAGTTTGAGTTGTCAAGTCGCAACTTATCTTCGGAACATTTTCAAGGCAGAATTACGATTTCCCTGAAACCGAAATCTATTCTGTTATCCAGGTAATAGATCGTCCCCGGTTTGAATTTGTACAAGCCCACTCTAAATCGTTCAGCGAAAGTTTCCATGGTGAAAGATTGTTTCTGATCAAAAAATTGCTTTGTGAAACGGTACTTTTTAAGATATCTTCCGATTACGGAAACCGCTTCCAGGTTTTTTGATACCCGCTCGACACATCCATCCATCTGTATTCCCCGAATTTCCCGCCACGTGCGCACTTCCGGATGTATGGCCGCGGATGCGCACGCACTTTCCATTGCTTCCCGAATATGCCTCGATTCAGGGGAGGAGAAAAAATAGAAACATGCATCGTGAAACACATAGTAGACAGGCGCTGCCCAAGAAACGCCTCCCCTGGCAGTGGCCAGCGTCATGGCGCTTTGTTCGCGGACCAGCTTTTCCGCAAGCTTTGTGAGTCCCGATATATTTGGTCTTTCGCTGTTTTTCTTATCCATTGATCCCGTTTTTCACATCTTCCCCCGTGATCAGCCGGGCGCGGTGAACCTGGCCGATGGATGCGGAGGCCGGTGGTTCCACCTCAAAGCGCTCGTATATTTCGAAGAGCGGTTTTCCAAGCTCGGCCTCAATGATGATTTTGGCCTGATCAAACGCAAAGGGGGGAACATGATCCTGCAGTTTCTGCCAATACCCTCCTGCAAGAGAAGCCTTTAATCGTCCCATGTGCGAACGATGAGTAGCTTATCTCGTACGCTCTCTTTATTGACAAAAAATACGCATACCATAATATGCGGGATTTTTCAGGGGTTTCTTTTTAACGAACGGAAAAAAAATTCATTTGCCAGGATCTGTGTCTGGAATGCGAATTTTCTTTAAAACGGTCGCAAAATAAGATAAAAGAGATTCGACTTTTGACAAGCGTATTTCGCATTGCTTCGAAGGTTGAGCCGTTAACTTTATATCCGGTTCCCAGATGAAAATAAATCAAGCAGGGGTATCTTATTCAAAAAGCCTGGCAGAATGGAGTTACAAGGTCTTTTTTGCTGCCGCATCTTGGATAAACCTTTACAGATCGTTGAGAGGTCCTTCCGTGCTGGTACAACAAAGACTATTGGATTCCAACGATCCTTACCGTACCAGCATAGAAGGACCGGCGCTCGATAGGAATTAGATGCGGCAGCAAAAAAGACCTTGTGACGGAATGGGTTCCAGATCCGTATGTGGTTGCCAGGGAATTTGAATAGAATGCAAGCAGGGTAACTCATGTTCGCTTTCCAAAAAATTGTTGAAAAGAAGATCAAAGAAGCACAGCAAAACGGGGAATTCGACAACCTTCCCGGTCGTGGGAAACCCATGGTTCTGGAGGATGACAGTCACGTCCCCGAGGAACTGCGCCTCTCTTACAAAATACTGAAGAATGCCAACTGTCTGCCCCCGGAACTCCAGCTCAGAAAGGAGATCAGGCAGTTGGAAGACATGCTGGATCATATTCCGGATGAAAAGGAGAAATATCGGCATATGAAGATCATTAATTACAAGATTATGCAGTTGAATATGATGGGAAAAAGTTCTCCCCTTCTGGCTGAAACAGAAATCTATTATGAAAAGCTGGTTGACAAATCGGGCCAAAAATGATTGGTAGGTGTTGCCGTCGGCTCTGTTCGGTTTTTCAATTTCCAACATCGACCTTTGTATTTTTTTTAGATTGCGATAAGCTCTTAACCCATTCTGGCTTCAGGAGAGTCTGCGTATGGATATGAAGAGGGACTACTACGAGGATGTTCAGCTT
>JBBSAR010000174.1:0-7861 GCA_038252125.1 Desulfatiglandales bacterium | reverse complement strand
GGCCTTTGTGGGACGGCCTTCCGCGTCGTAGGCAACACTTAACGGCGGACCGGTTATTTCCTGCACCAGATCCTGCTGCGTCTCGGCAACGGCTTTGCCTATGAGAACGAGTCTCCTCGGAGTTCCGTACGTGTATATACCTCCCGCAAGCTCAATCCTGCTGGCCTCAAAGGCCTTTTCCGTGAGACTTCTCAAGTCCCTTAATCCCTCTTTGAGATATCCGGCAGGGATCTCTTCGGTTCCAATTTCCAAAAGCAGTTCAGCTACCATTTTTATTTCTCTTTGATTTTATAGTATCTAACATTTTGTTTTTGTTACAGATAGGCGGTTCAACCAAGAAGCGGGTACCCCATTTCCTCTCTTTGGGCCAGGTAGTTCTTGGCGGAGAGCCTGGCCAGTCTGCGGATCCGTTCTATATATTGCGTACGTTCGGTGACGCTGATCGCGCCCCTCGCGTCCAGGATGTTGAACGTATGAGAGCATTTCAGGCAGTAATCATAGGCAGGAAGCACCAACCCCTCATTCCCGACCCGAAGCCCCTCCTGTTCATACAGGTCAAACAGCTTCAACATCATATCCACGTCGGCCATTTCAAAATTATAGGTGGAAAGCTCCCATTCGCCCTTTCGATGCACGTCGCCGTACAAAATCCTGTCGTTCCATTGCAGATCGTACACATCCTCTTTTTCCTGAAGATACATGGCGATCCGTTCGAGCCCGTACGTGATCTCCACGGAAATAGGATCCAGTTTCACACTGCCGGCCTGCTGAAAATACGTGAATTGCGTCACTTCCATCCCGTCGAGCCACACCTCCCAGCCGAGACCTGAAGCTCCCAGGGTGGGCGATTCCCAATCATCTTCCACAAACCGTATATCATGCTCCAACGGATCGATGCCCAATGCTTTCAGACTTTCCAGATAAAGGTCCTGAACATCGATGGGTGATGGCTTGACGATCACCTGAAACTGATAATAATGGCCAAGACGGTTCGGATTCTCTCCATATCTGCCGTCGGTGGGTCTTCTCGATGGTTCCACATAAGCAACCGACCAAGGCTCCGGTCCGAGCGCCCTGAGCAGGGTCGCTGGATTGAATGTTCCGGCGCCCACCTCCAGGTCATACGGCTGCTGGATCACACAACCATACTCGGCCCAGTATTTTGTGAGGGTCATAATGACATCTTGAAACTTCATAAGTACTCCAGGATACGGTAATCTGAAAAAAACGCTATTCAGGAATGAAAGGGGTCCAGCCCTCAGCGAACTGCGTTGCAAGGGCATTACAATGCGATTTTCGGAAAGCGTGGAAGTTATCATTTCGCCCGTTCGTTGTCAATCATTCTTCGAAATGCAACCTACGCGTTCCTCCTTTACATCCAAAACATTTTAATGTTATATGGCTCACCAAAATGCGTTTCTCGGGGTTTTTGAAATGACTTTTTCTGAACGCATTCTTGTCTTGTTGCTCAACGTAACCTCCCGGAGGAGATCCAATGGCTCAGAATTCCGATTACCGGCTGGCAAGAGAAAAGATGGTAAAAACCCAGCTGATTCCAAGGGGCATTCAAGACCTTCGCGTACTGGAAGCCATGGGAACCATACCGCGGGATCGATTTGTTGAGGAGGCTCTGGTGGGGGAAGCCTATAACGACCACCCGTTGCCCATAGGGAACAAGCAAACCATCTCACAGCCGCACATCGTAGCGCTCATGACAGAGGCTCTCGCCTTGACGGGGACGGAAAAGGTCCTGGAAATCGGCACGGGAAGCGGCTATCAGACCGCCATATTAGCGGCGCTTGCAGACAAGGTTTATACTGTTGAGCGAATCAGGACCTTGATGGTCAAAGCAAGAAATCTTCTGGCGGAACTGGGCTTTCGAAACATCCTGTTCAAGGCCTTTGACGGCACCCTGGGATGGAAGGAATTTGCCCCTTATGATGCCATTATCGTTACCGCCGGTTCGCCCAAGGTCCCACAACCGCTTCTTGATCAACTCCGGGATGGTGGCAGGCTCATCATCCCCACGGGAAACAAGGTCAGCCAGGACTTGATAAAAATAACGAAAAGAGAAGGACGTTACATCCAGGAAGACCTCGGGGGTTGCCGGTTTGTAAACCTGGTAGGGGTTCATGGCTGGCAGGATTAAACGATCAACCGGGAACTTTAAGGGCGATGTCGACAACGAACTTTCCCTCGCCGGTTTCACAGGGGATTGAAATAATCGGAATGGACGACGGATAATTGACCTTGTGCTTTCCGATGACGACCGTGGGAACGCAAAGAGATGTATTGGCGACCGGAAAACCGTTCTTTGCGCTCCCGACAACCATATATGATAACCCAACCTGCCGGACCCAGCGCCGAAACTTTGGAAAGAACATCTCAGGATGCATTTGCATAGGAAATACGCTACCTTGCAAGAATCCCGGATCCCAGCTTGAGAGCAACGTCAAAGAGAGGGCCGGGGAAGATTCCGAGGACGATTAACAGGGTTGCAAGGACCCCTCCCCAGATATTGCTGAAAAACGGTCTTCTGATGGGGATAGGGCTCTCATTGGATTCCCCCCCGGCGTACGCGTGCCGGATAAGATTCAGGTAATAGTAAAGCGAAACAGCCACATTGACCGCTCCCACGATCACCAGCCAGTTCACTCCGCGATTCCAGGCTGCCGTCAGCAGAAACAGCTTTCCCATAAACCCTGCCGTGGGAGGCAGGCCCACAAGGGCCAACGCTCCCACGGTCATCACAAGGGCAAGGACCGGGGACCTTTTATGCAATCCATCAAGATCGGAGATTTGCAGATTTCGCCCGTCTTCACTCACACGGCAGATCACCCAGAAGCAGGCGAAATTCATCAGGACATAGATGAAGGTGTAGAATGCCGCGGCCATCCGGGTCAGATAGAATTTGCTCAGAAACCCACTGGCCGGGGCCAAGCCGATAAAAGAAAAGGTTGCCAGAGCGAAGACGCCGAACGTCCAGGGCATGCGTCGGCCAAGACCGTTCATGAGGCTGATTTTTTTGGAGCCCGTCACCACCATGATGCAGCCCGCGGCAAAAAAGAGGGTGATCTTTGGAAAGGCATCATGAGCGATAGCCGAAATCCCTCCCTCCACGCCGCCCCGGGACAACATAGCCACCCCCATGACGATGTAGCTCAGGTGACTTACGGTGGAGTAGGCGATCCTGGCCTTGATATCATCTTTTGTAAGCGCAATGAGGGCGGCGGCTATAATGGTGAGCAGCCGGCCACATACGCCGTGGGCATCCCCAGGCCCAGCGAGTCGAGAGAATCCAGCCCGAAGCATGAGAGCATGATCCGACACACGGAAAATGCGCCCGCCTTGACCACGGCCACGGCGTGCAGCAGACCTGAAACGGGCGTAGGCGCCACCATGGCGGAAGGGAGCCAGCTGTGAAGCGGCATCATGGCCGTTTTGGTCAGTCCCGCCAGGAAAAGGATGTAGACCGCCACCAGGAGAGTGGGATTGGCATCCGCGGGAAAGATTCCCCTGTGGATATCCCCTAACCGGAAATCGAGGGTTCCGCAAATGACATACGTAAGGACCAAGGCCGGAAGAAAGAAGAGCTTGGATGTGCCCAGGAGGTATACGAGATATTTTTTTCCCGCTTGACCCCCGGCAAAATCGTGAACAGGGTGTACGTGTAAATATGTCCTTTCAGAATGCCCGGCGTCATGGACACCACGGCCAGAAACGCCATGGAGGCCAGAACAAAGGAAACCGCCTCCCGCCTGTTCTGGTCTCAGGCAAAAAGTCGAATCAGAAAAGGCGCCGCAAAGGTAATCGCCACGGGAAGAAGTGGACGTACACTTCCTATTATTTGAGATTCCACGGACACCAATTCATCCCCGCAGTTGGGAAACATCCATCGTTTGCGTATTTTTAAGGCGTTTGAATGCCACGAGAACAATGGCCAGGATCAGGGTCGCTTCCGCTGCCGCCAGTCCCATGACAAAGAGGGCGCTCAACTGATCGATAACGACGGCTCCCTCGGTGAGCTGTCCAGCCGCCACGATGGAAAGCCCGGCCCCGTTGATCATTAGTTCCAGGGCAATGAGCATGCCCACCAGGGTCTTACGCCATACCAATCCGAAAATCCCAGCACACAAAAGGAACAGGCCCGCCAGTTGAAACAGCATGAGATCCGTCATTTCTCCCCCCGCTTCCGCCAAGCCACAAGCATCGCTCCAGCCATGGCCGCAAAAAGCACCACGGAAATCAGCTCAAACGGAAGGATGTAGGGACCCAACATTCCATTCCCCAGAACCGACGCCGCAACATTTACGGGAGTATGGAGACTTCTTACCGGATGAAGAACAATAACCGCGGACAAAATCACCGCCGGCGCCAGAAGGCATGCCAGGGCGTTGACCCCCTGACGAAAGGAAACAGGACCGGCTTCATCGCCTTCCGCCGTAGCTCTTGTGAGCATGATTGCAAAAAAAATGAGTACGCTGATGCCCCCCACATAGATGAGAATTTGCATAAAGGCGATAAAGGGCGCCGCCAGCAACAGGTACATGCCCGCGACGGCAATCATCACGGAAATCAGACCCACCAAGGCGCGCACCAGGCTTTTCGAAGTTACGGCCATGATGGAACCACCGCATATGATGAGGGCGTAGAAAGCAAAAGCGACCTTCGCCGGAATTTCCATGCTGTCAGACATCGTTTATCCTGAATTTCTCCAGTAGATCAAACTCGAAATCTCTCCTGTCGGTGCTCGCGGAAAACGGGTTTCCCGAAAACCGGATCGCCCCTTTGGGGCAGTTTTGCACGCACAGGCCGCACTGGCAGCAGACAGTGTAGTCATAGTTAAATTTCGCAGGGTCTTTTGGAGTTTTTTGGGCTGCCGTCTTTTCACCCTCATCCCCACCTTCGGGCTTGGGCGCTTTTTTTCTGACCACTGAGATGGCCCCGGTAGGACAGGTGGAAGCGCAGGTCATGCAGGCAACACAGAGGGGTATGGACGGGTCTTCAGGGTCGGGCACAAGTTGAACGGGACCGCGGAAGCTTTCCAGGTTATCCACGCAAGCCCTCGGATAGTGGACCGTCACCTGTTTTGAGAAAAAGTAGCCACCGGTAATCTTGAGCCCTTTCACCAGGCTCCAGAGCCCCGGAACGTCTTCTCCCGTTTTCTTGAACGATTCTTTCAAGGAAAAAAGTTTCTCCTTAAATCTTCATTAAAAAGGCCGTTACAATGAGATTGAGCAGGCTCAAGGGCAGCAGCCATTTCCAGTTCAGGTTGAGCAGCTGGTCAAATCGGAGACGCGGAAAGGTCCATCGAAACCACATCATGACCAGCAAAAGTACATACATCTTGGCCCGCCACCTTCCGCTCCAGGTAGACCAGGAAGATCACGCTGGCAGCCACAAAAATGGCGGTACCCACCGCGGCAACGATTATCCTCAACCACTGAATCTCATCAAAAGACATGCCTGTCTCTTACCCGGCGTATGCGCATACGCCGGTCCTGGGGGAATTTACTACCGGCAGCATCATCTCTTCATCACATTCGTGCTTTTTTGCGCACTTTTGGCATAGCCATCCGGCTCCGTCCCACTGACACTCGGTACAAATCTGCACCGCGGGATGCTTGCCGCATTCCTCGCACACTATTTCCGGCGGCTCATTTCTCGCTAACACTTGGACCTTCTTGCCCTTTTCCACAGGACCTTCATATTGGGCAATCGCCTTGATCGAGAGATCGGTCGTGCTGCCGAAATCATACTCGTAAAACAATTCCCTACCTGGTTCCAGCACCTCTTTAAGCTTCTTGGCCATGGACAATTCTTCTCGATTGATGGTAAATGCACTCATATGCCCACAACACTCCAACCAGATCCCTCTCAAGAACTGGTCCAAGTCGGCTAATTTGGCGTCGATCGGTGTTTTCAAATGAAGCCAGTATTCGGGAGAGGAGAACCCCTTGACCAAAACATGAAAAAATGGCTGTGTTTTTGTCTTTCCTTCTTTCTTTTGGCTCTCCAGACTCTTGGGTAAACAGGATTGCAGATGCCGGGTCATGCCGGATCCGGAATATTTTGCTTTGCATAGCAAGCAGGTAGCCTTTGGCGCTGGTGTCGACATTCGCTGATCTCCTTTTGAATGGTTGTTTGATTCATCTATTTATTTCCCGTGAGGCATTCCCTCGATCATTTCCGAATCAATCTGTTTATGTGCTCAAGGAAATAGCCCTTTTTGTACTCGCTCAGGTACTATACATGAAAGGAACCCATGGAGTAAAGCACCGGAAGAAAGACACGCGCCTTAAAAAGCACGATACAGGGAGATGTAATAAGAAAATCTGTTGTTGGAGGCATTGGTCAACCCGCGACCGGCGGAGAATAAAAGCTGGAAACCGCCAACCAACGGGACGCTGCCGCCCACATTGAAACCGCTGCAGTCATCTCCGTCTACGGTATCGGCAGTCTGATAGAAAAGCTCTCCTCCCAGGTAAAAAGACTCAGAAAAAGAGTATTGCATCAGAATGCCCGAGAACCAGTAGTTTCTGTTCCCCGAACCGGGGTTGACCCAATAGCCCCCGCCCCCGTAAGTGGTCCAGTTGCCGAAGTCCTTCTGCAACCAGAGCGGAAAAAAGCATTGGGTTTTTCCGTTGCCCAGACCTTTATCCTGGTCTCCCGTGGGAATTTCTACGAGCGGGAATATTCCAATGGCCGGCAACACATCGGTTTCATGGACAAAGCGATATTTTATCCCGATCTCCGTATCCCCATAGCCGAAATGGGAAGGCTCGCCTTGCGGCGCATCGTAGGCCATGGGTGCAATAACATGGAATTGGGTATCAGGAAAGATTCCGTAGTTGAATTCCATGGCAGGCCCCACCCCGCTCGTTCCTTCCGAATCGTGGGTTCCGGTCGAGAAGAGGTAGATTTCGCCATGATGGTAATCCACCGGGATGGGGTCATCGGTTCGAAAAGGCGGCCCGGAAAAAGCGTTTGTCGCCGGAATAAGCAACAAGATCGTTACGAGGAGGAATTTTTTCATGACCTCCCCCTTGCGGAGGTTACGGATAATCCTGGCGTGTGGGGCGAACAATAATGTCGCTTATGTGCACATGGGGCGGCTGGGTGACAATGAAATGTATGGCGTTTGCCACGTCATCTCCAACCAAGGCCGGACCAAATTTCTCTTCAAGGCTCCGCACCAATTCGTCGCTATAACCAGCACCCGCCTGAAAGCCACTCATCAGCAACCCCGGCTCAACCAACGAGACGCGAATCCCTTTGGGGCTTACTTCGCGTCGCAGGCCTTCAGCCAGTGCATGCACGGCAAACTTGGAAGCCCCGTATACCGTGCTGAACGGCGATACATTCCGCCCGACAACCGACCCTATGATGACAATGTCGGCTGCCGATTCGGGGAATGCATCTTGCCGGATATCCACCATTTTGCGCGAGGCCTTTTGGAGAAGTGCGAGCGCGCCGGTCACATTTATCCGAATAAGGTCCTCAAACTGGGAGAGATCGGCGGTCATGACCGAACCTTCCAGACCTCGACCCGCATTCACAACCACGATGTCAAATGTTTTGCCAAAGTGTTCCTCGGCCGAGATAAAGAGTTGTTCCAGCACGGTGTTATCGGCCGCATCGCCGGCGACGCCGCGGAACGCGGGACCGAGTTCTTTTTCGAGCGAAGCCAGTTTTGCACCGTTACGCCCATTCCCGACGACGCCAAAGCCGGCGGCAACGAACTTTCTTGCCGTGGCCTCGCCAATACCGGATGTGGCTCCGGTTACACTGGCAATACGCACATATTTCTCAGACATGGTTTCCTCCTTCGTGAAAGCCATTATTTAACACGACTTCAATC
>JBBSAR010000173.1:0-7880 GCA_038252125.1 Desulfatiglandales bacterium | reverse complement strand
TCACCGCCGGGAGATTGTCGTAGTCGATGAACTCACAGAATCTCCCGTTTTGTTCTTTGATAATGCTGGTGATCGTCTTCAGTTCCTGCAATTTGCTGTTCTGGATTGCCACGACCATTTTGAGTTTGCTTTCCAGATCTTCGTAAGTATGATTGGATGTATCCCTGTTTTCCTGGTAGGTTGTGTAAATCGTATTGCCGATGATTGCGGATACCAACAGACCGAAAAGGAGAATAGTCTTACGAATCACCTTTTTTCCGGAGGTTTTTTTTTCGTAAAAAATCTTTCTGCCGGACCTGCGAGCGGCCTTGTCTTTTGAGGATCGACCGGTTCCCGGCCTCATGGCGATTCCTTCCTATCCTTTCCTTTGGTAAAGTCATCCGGTTTTCCTGACGGAACTCTTTTTTCCGCGGGGAACCCTTCTTTCACCCAGCGTTCAATTCCTCCTTTCAATACGCCCATCACCTTATATCCTTTGGCAATCAGAAATTTCGCCGCAATGGGGGATTGTTTCATGGCCCGGTCCGTGATAACGATTTTTCGAGCTGACGGCAGCTCTTTGTACCGGTCAAAAAAAAACACCAGCGGACAAAAAGTGCTGCCTTTTAAAAAGGAGCTGTTCCCTTGAGGGTCCAGGGGGCGTACATCCAGGATGTAGGGATTTTCTTCATCAAGAATCCGCCTAAGTTTTTCCGGAGAAAACTTGCTGACTTTGATTTTGTTCCATTGCCCGTTGGTGACCATGGGATAATTAAAAGCCCGCCATTCGGGGATGCCTCCGGCGAATGCGTATACTCTTGTATATCCTCTCCTGACTGCAATCCTTGCCGCCCTTGCCGTATAGGGTCACCTCATTCCCATGCAATAGAAAATAAGGGGGCTATCAACATCTTTCGGAAGTTTATCCGTGGTTTCCAGCTCCACAATAGGAATATTGACGGAACCCGAGATATGCTGCATATCAAACTCTACGTTGGTGAGCACGTTAACCAGCAGTGTACTGTTGTCCTCGATCATGCTTTTGACTTCCGGGGCCGTAAGATGCTCATAGACTTCCGTATCCGCTTGGGAAAAGTCAATGGAACCTGCGAAGATCGATAATATGGAGCACAGCATAAGAGCCAGCCTGAAAGTCGCGGAGTTCAATTGCATGTTAAGTCCGACCTCCTCTCCTATGAAACTTCGTTTCCAGTTGATTCCTCTTACGGCGCTATTGAGACTTCTTCGTCGCCTGTAATGAAGCCTCCCCCCAGCACTTGCTCTCCTTGATAACACACCAGGCTCTGTCCCGGAGTGACCGCCCATTGGGGGTCACGAAAAGTCAACCTCACTTGCGAAGGCGAAAGGATTTCCAGCAGACCCGGCGCGGCCCGGTGACGATAACGAATCTGTGCCAGTACTTCAATACAATTTTCCTTTGGTGCATGGTCCAGCCACTTGAATTGTTCCGCATTTACTATCTTTGAGTACAGCTCCTCTCTTCGGTCCACCACGATCTTGTTCTCGGAGGCTCTGATCTCCTTAACATAGTAGGGCATGGATGATGCAATTCCGAGCCCATGCCTCTGTCCCACCGTATAGCGGTAGACCCCTTTGTGTTTGCCTACGATGTCTCCTTCCCTGTTGACAATCACTCCTTCCCGTTGCGCGTTTTCGCCTGCTTTCTGCTCCAGAAAGACGCGATAGTCCAGCGACCCCAGAAAGCAGATCTCCTGGCTTTCCTTGTTTTCACAGGACGGCAGTTTGATGGAGCCGGCATGAGCGAAGACTTCCTCTTTTGTCATATTTCCAAGAGGAAACAGCGTTCTATGCAGGATCTCCCTGTCCAGCCTGTGAAGAAAATAGGATTGATCTTTTTTCCGATCCCTTCCGCGAAAAAGCGCAACGGGGGATCTGTCGCTTTCCCTTGCCAGCCTTGCATAATGGCCGGTAGCCATACAGCTTATCTCATTTACCTGAATGAAATGGTACAGACTTGCGAACTTGATCCGTGGATTACACGTGATACAGGGGTTCGGAGTGAGGCCATTAAGGTAGTCCCGAACAAAAGGGTTTATGACCTCATTGGAAAAATCGTCGCTGATATCAATTACATGAAAAGGGATGCGGAGAAACCGGGCGATTGACTCGGCCGCGTTGATTTTCTCTTCCTGTTCGAGAGAAAGGCAGGGAACTTTAAAATGGACTCCGTTAACCTTCCACCCGGCTTCTTTGAGAAGGTACGCCGCCATGGAACTATCCACGCCGCCGCTTAAGGCTACTGCCGCTTCAGATGAGGGATGGTTCATGGCGTTTTTCAGAAATCAATCGAGGAGAACCTTGTTGAACTTGACTTCCATGGCGTGGACGGGGCACAAGGGAACGCACCATTCGCAGGCGCTGCATTTTTCCCTGTCGAAAAGGACTTCCATCTCCGGCCTTTTGATGTGGAGCGCCCCCGTAGGGCAAACCGCCGTACAGGCGCCGCAATGGGTGCATGTTTGTTCGTTTCTCCGGATATCATCGCCGATGCTTTCAACCTTGACCCCGATTTTTTTCAGGTAGCGAACGCCTTCCTTGAAGTTTTCCCGGTGACCGCTCAGTTGCAGGACCATAAGCCCTTCTTTTCGGGGATAGATCACGGTCTTGAGCAGGTTGAAAGACAGATCATAATCTTTGACGAGTTTGACCACAATGGGATCATTGACGATTTCCTTGGGAAATCGCAAGGAGAGTGTTTTTGAATACATGATGAACTACTCCGTGTGAGGATTCTAAAACTTCTTGATGGTCCTTTCAAATCCCGGCAAAGACCGCTCAATCACCTGGTCGGATACGCAGTAGGCGATTCGAAAATGCCCCGGTCCTCCAAAACCCGTGCCGGGCACGGTTAGGATGTTCTCGTCCTGCAGGGCCCTCACGAAGGCCACATCATCCTCCACGGGGGTCCTTGGAAAGAGATAAAAGGCGCCTTCCGGTTTTATTAACCGGTATCCCATGGACGTCAGGGCATTGCTGAGGAGATCTCTTTTTTTCTGATATATGGAAATATCGACGCTGCTGTTAAGAAGGCGCGCAATGGCTCTCTGCATGAAGGCGGGTGCGTTAACATACCCTAATACGCGGTTGCACAGGACCATTCCCGCAAAGATCATTCCTTTTTCCACCATGTCTGGGTGGACCGCCGCGTATCCGATCCGTTCCCCGGGAAGGGAAAGGTCCTTGGAAAAGGAGGTTACAAGAAAAGTTTCGCTGTACACATTAAAGACGCTGGGAACCGTTATGCCGTCATACACGATCTTCCTGTAGGGCTCGTCGGAAATCAGATAGATCGGCTTCCCGAATTTATTGCTGAACCGGGTCATCAGTTCCGCCAATTGTTTCAGGTCTTCCTCCCTGTAAACCTTCCCCGTTGGGTTGTTGGGCGAGTTGATCAGTACGGCCCTGGTCTTTTCGTTCATGGCTTCGGAGATGGCGTCAAAATCAAAGGAGAAATCGGGTTTCGTCCCAACAATTTTGGGAACCCCCTGATGATTGTCCAGATAGAAGTTGTATTCCACGAAATAGGGTTTGGGGATGATCACCTCTTCTCCGGGATTCAGGATGGTCTTGAGCACCACATTCAGGGCGCCGCCTGCCCCCACGGTCATCACGATCTCTTCGGCGGTAAAGGTGGCCTCGTTGAATCCGTTCAGAAATTTGGCAACGGCCGCCCTTGTTTCCACAAAGCCCGCGTTGGGCATGTAAGCGTGCATTCCAGGCCTGGGATCCCGAGCCAGTTCTTCCAAAACCCCGGCCAATTCCGGCGGCGGTTCCAGGTTGGGATTGCCAAGGCTGAAATCATACACATTGTCCGCGCCAAATTCGGCTTTTCTCTTGGCGCCTTCTTCAAACATCTTCCTGATCCATGAAGATTTTTCTATGGATTCCTTAATTCGCAGTGAGACGGGCATATTCTTCCTCCTTAAAAGTTGTACCCGATAGGATAACGTATTGGACACGCTTGTCAATACAAAAGCGGGCATCCCTTATCCGTAGGTTGCATTTTTCTCGAAATGGGGAACATCGCTTAAATTTGAAACTGAAAATTAAAACCGGAAATCGGAAATTGGATATTTGAAATTGGGTGACAAATCCAAAATAGGCCGATTTTTGCAACCACGCACGCTGTTTTCGGCAAATCCTGAGAGCACGCATGATTCGGTTGTATTCGCTTGGAAAAATTTGTTAGTATTGATTCATCGTGGATGAACTTGAAACTAACGTCCAAGGCCCAAGTCGCTATGTGAGGCTGGACATTTTCAGACAGGAAAACGAGGAAGATGTTTAAGGTCTCGCCTTATTGTCTCTTTTCCCGGAAACGGACCATTCTCATGGCCGCTATCCTGTTCCTTCTTTACGGATGCGGTCCGCCGTATGTTCAGCCCGGCAAGACACCAGAACAATTTGACGTGGACGATAAGGAGTGCAAGGCCGCGGCACTCGAGGTGTGTCCTCCCAAATTGGAATGGAATTCCGGGAGGGAAAGCATGAGATTCGAAAGGAACAACACAAAAGAACGCGGGTATCACTGGTGGGACGCCAATCTGAACCAGCGCTCCATCGTATATAACGAATGCATGGAGACCAAGGGATGGAAAAAAAGATGACGGGAAGTCAATCCGCCGGCATCCTAACAGGAAATGAAAAAGACCTTCAACATGAACCTATCGGAAATAGATGTTGTCGGACTTTTTGTTTTTTACCACAAGAAGGACGATCAGCAGCAGCACAATGAGGGCTGCGATGCTGATAGCCACGACGATTATTGTGCTCTTCCTGATCTGGATTGCATCACTTTTTTTCAGGGCGGGCTCTGTCTTGACTTCATCGTGCGCTTGCGTCTCAGTATTGCCGGGTTGAATGACAGGCGCAGGGGTAGGGTTCGGCGCGTTGGCGGCAAGTTCCATCAGGCCCTTGGAAAGAAGCTCCCGGGCCTTGGCATCCCGCACCTTGCGGTCGGAAGATCCGAGAACGATGGCGATGGCGCGGACCCCCCCTTTTTTGGCCGTTGCGGCAATGGAAAATCCTGCTTTCCTGAAATATCCCGTCTTGAGCCCATCGCATCCTTCCATTGTCTTCAACAGGTGATTATGGCTGCGCATGATGAACGGTTCGGAGGCATCCGCACGAAAGGGGCGCTCTTTGGTTGATGTATACTGCAATGTTTCAGGATGCTTCATCAACAGTTCCCGACTAAGTATTGCGAGATCACGGGGTGTGGAAACATCCGGCAATTGACCTTTTCCCGGGGGCAGGCCGTGCACCGAATGAAACACCGTGTCCTTCATCCCGATCTTCCGTGCGCGCTTATTCATCTCTTCTACAAACGCTTCCTTGCTTCCTGCAAAATGGATGGCCAGGGCGGTCGTAGCGTCGTTCGCGGACTGGACGATAACGCTATAGAGCAAATCCTCTATTGGGAACACCTCGTTTTCTTTCAAAAAAACCTGGGATCCACCGATTCTGGATGCTTCGGCCGTCACGGTAACCGGATCTTGAAGATGGAGACGATTGGATTCAATAGCTTCCAGAAGAATGAGTAGATCCATCAGCTTGACGACGCTCGCGGGATACCCTTTGGCATCGGCATTATCTTCAAAAAGGACTTTCCCCGTATCGGCATCGATTACGATAGCCCCTAAATAGGGGTCTTTGGATATGGCCTGCATGCCGGCCTTGGATGCATGACTCGCCCCGGCTGAGCTGGGCCGAGCGGATGGGGTATTTAATCCCTTGCTTTTTGCGGCATGTGCCCATGGAAGCGTCAAAAATACCGACATTCCGACAAACACAATGATAAGAAGAAAATGCTTTTTCATATGGTTCCTTATTACATGGGGTTTTTTTGTAGGGGTGGCCGAGTATCCAACGATTTCTTCCCGGTGTCAAGGAGAAGCAAAAGCTTGGTTGAAATACCTATGCCGGAGGTAAGGTTATGTCGACGGTCGTTCCCTTGCCTTCCTCGCTTTTCACGGATAGGGAACTCCCCCTATGCTCATCGATATATCTTTTGGAAATAAAAAGTCCAAGCCCCGTTCCGAAGCTTTTCGTGCTAAAAAAGGATTTCAGAATCTTATCCATATGCGCTTTTGGGATGCCATAACCATCGTCGTCCACGGTGATCTTTACCTTATCACCAATTGCCTTGGCCGTTATTGCAAGGTTTCCTCCGTTTCCCATTGCCTCTATGGAGTTTTTGATAACATTCAAAAACACTTGTTCCAACCTGGAAGGATCCCAGTTCACTATTAGGTCGGTTTCGTCCATTTTCATGTCGATTCTGATATTGCTGCTATTACACTCCTCCTTGACCAACGAATAAATCCTCCCCAACACTTCCTTGACATTCACTGGTTCGGAATGAAGATCTTTCGGCGAGTAATAGCCTTTCAGCTCCGCAAGCAATTTCTCCAATCTTGCGGCTTGTTCCGTAATGATAGTCAATTTTTTGATTTTGGTTTCTTCATCAACAGGCGGAAACAGTTGTTTCGCAAATCCCCCTATCATCATTAGTGGATTCTTTATTTCGTGAGTAATTTCAGCAACCAATTGACCCAAACTCGCAAGATGTTCAGACCTTGTGAGCCTTTCTTTCAAGGCCTCCTCAGCTCGCCTGCGGTCTGTTACGTCCCTCGAAAGGTGAACGATACGGCTAATTTCGCCATCCGAATCCCTCAGAGGATACGAGGAAATCTCAACATAGACATTCCCGCCCTGGCGATCCTTGTGAACGTGCTCTATATGAACCGGACCTCTCCCCAAAACGGTTTCTTTCAGGGGGCAAGGCTCGCTGCCATGAAGTTCCGGGCAAGGCCGGGGATGCTTATGCGTTATCTCATAGCAGGTCTTTCCAAGGACTTCATCTTCCTTGATCTTATAAGATTTAAGAAAGGCTTGATTCACATCCAGAATCTGGTAAGTCCTTGCATCCAGCACCATCAATGGATCGGAAATGCTATTGATGATAGACTCCTTCTCCTCGAGTTGCTGGTAAAGCCAGTCACTTTCCGTTGATTTGGCATCTTTCTCAGACATGTTTTTTCCACCGAATTAGAACCGTTTTTCCCGGCAGGCCTCAGCACAGAATTAATAAGTAGAGATCCGGTTTGTCTGGTTTAAGTCCACAACCATCCTGCATACCGGATCACTGACCCGTGCCTGAAACTCCCGATACACTGTTTCTGAAATTCTCATGCCAAGACCCCCGTTGGGTTTTCTTTCGACATTTATTTTGAATATACGCAAAGAATATACCGAAATGGGATATTTTATATATAAAAATTTAATAATACGTGGCTTTTTATCAAGAGGAAACAACGGGTGAGTCCTTGCTATGGCGGATAATAAAGCAAGGCTGGAGCCAAAGTATCCAGATCTATATCTACGTTGGTGTGTCATGGGTAAGAAGTATCCGGATCACCACTTTGTCAAACCCGAGCTGGTGTCCGACACTTTTTGATATATGAACTGACGGCAAAGATTGTTTAGACCGCAGACATATGCCGAAATTTCCGTAGATTGAAACGTCTCAAAAGGCAAGACCGAAACGGGGCATTGAAAGTCTATTTGGGTGGCCTTCACTTCTTGACTTCGCCACCTTTGATCTTGTAGTCTTCACCAAATGAAGGCTGGCCAGATGCTACCTTCATGCACGTTAACCTTCTTAGGCGACCGGATGAGCGGAAAATTGAGCAACCACTATATGTTGTTATCGGGAAAACATCAGGTGTGACGCCACCGGCCCGGCAACATTCCTGGTTTGCAAGGCTTATCTCAATTTTTTTTGGTGGCACGGATTATTTGGGATATCGCGAAGTCTCCCTATTTCCAAGATTTGAGATATCGTCAAGATTGTATGT
>JBBSAR010000172.1:0-7886 GCA_038252125.1 Desulfatiglandales bacterium | reverse complement strand
GGCAATCGCCCTGAGGAATCAAGGCAAATTCCAATTTCTCCTCTGACATTCCCGGATTTCGACAATTCTTTACGCGATTTCATCCCGATCTCTTCAAGATTCATAACCGAAACATGGCAACAATGAAACCAATCATCGGCCCTTTCTCGGATTTTCATTGTAACTGAAAACCGCTTTTTCTATTATGTTCATTCAAGAATTCGTTAGAGGCAGATGAATATGGAAAGTCTTTTATCTTGGGGCGTGGCCCTCATCTTGTGGCTTCAGCACCAGCTCAGCCAGGAGCTCGATAGCTTCTTCACCATCATTACCTGCCTGGGAAATGGGGGCTTTTATCTCCTGTTTCTCCCGCTCGTCTATTGGTGCGTCGACCGGCGCCATGGCGCCAGGCTCGCCATACTGATCCTCTTTTCAGCTTACGTCAATTCCGTCGTAAAGGCACTGGCACACCAGCCAAGACCCTTTCAGTATGATCCAGCCGTAAGAAAAATCGTAGATGCAAAAGGGGGAGGTTTTCCGAGCGGCCATACACAAGGTACAGTTGTGTTATGGGGATATTTGATGGTTCAGTTTCGAAAACCATGGGTGTGGGCGGCGGGTATCATCCTGATGGCATTGATCCTCTTTTCAAGGCTCTATCTTGGTGTCCATTTTCCGACGGACCTTTTGGGCGGCTATGTCATCGGCGCGATTTTGATCGTGCTGTGGTTCCGGTTGGCGCCTCTCATGGAAAACTGGCTGGTCCGAAGAGGTCTCCTGTGGCAGATGGGAATGGCAATCGGCGCCCCACTGTTTCTCATCTTTCTGTTCATTGCTCGCGCAACATATATCATCGCTCCCGCCGGAACCCTCATGGGGCTTGGCATCGGCATCATTCTGGAGCGTAAATGGCTTGGTTTTGAGGCAGACGGCGCCCTCAACAAAAAGATCCTTCGTTTTCTCCTGGGAGCGATCATGCTTTTTGCCTTTCACTGGGGACTCAAATACGCATTTACCTCCATCGGGCCGGCGCCTCTGTTTCGCTTTCTCCGATATCTCTTCACCGGCTTCTGGATCGCCTTTGTAAGTCCATGGATCTTTTTGAGACTGAGGCTTGCGGAAGTAGAAAGACAAAGAGAAGAGAAGTAAGCAGATGGGTGAGCAGGCGGCATGCCGAGACCTATGGCGGACTCCACTCGGGACTGGTGGACGCCATTTTTCGATACAACAACCGCCACAAAAAGGGGGAATATATTGCAACTCTGGCTGGAACAAAAAGAGAACCCGTCTGAAGGCCGCCCCGAACCTGTCTTGCGTTTACCTCCTATTCACTGTTCGAGGAATCAGAGGAAATCGACAAAGGCTTGACGTTAGCACTCAAAAAGGATGAAAATGATGTGCTCAGTTAATCGGCAACTGTCTTACGGTTATTTCAATTTGATTCATCGAAATCTGCATTGGGAGAGGAGGAACACCATGGTTTACCCCCGCATTTTCGCGACAGTCTGTTTTGCTCTCTTTGGCGCCCTGTTACAAACCTTTTCCGCCACGCCCCTGAGCGCCGCCGAAAACCCTCTCTCGCTTCATATCACCAGCATTAGCCCTTCAGGCGAGGGTGTGCCCGCGGGTCGTCAAATCGTATTTCAGTTCGACAGGCCCGTGGCGCCCATCGGGGTTATGGATCGAAAGGCCGCGGAAATTCCCATCGCTATCACGCCGCCGCTGTCCTGCCGGTGGCGCTGGCTCGACAGCCGGGCGCTGGCATGTCAGTTGGATGAGGAATCCGCGCTCACGCCGGCCACCTCCTATTCCATTTTGGTGAAGCCCGGAATCAAAGCCCTGGACGGGGCGACACTTGAAACCCCTGTTCATCACACATTCATCACCGAACGGCCGAAGGTGGACTACGTGGCATTCCAGACGTGGCAGGGTCCCGGCTTTCCGGTCCTTCGCGTCACCTTCAACCAGCCCGTATTCCAGGATTCCGTGGTCCGACATATCCAACTGGACTTGCCGGGCGCTGGAGAGGGGCACGTTCGGGTTTCCGTATCGCCCGACCCGGAGGTCAAGGAAAAGCCCCTCGAGGATCCATCCGTACACCCCGGCGTGGAAGCCCGGCGGGTCTGGCTGGTTTCTCCTGAAACGGCGCTTCCTCTGAATGTCGAAGTGTCCCTTGTGGCAACACCCGGGCTGACCTCCTTTTTCGGTCCGGAAAAAGGGATCGAAGAACGTTTGCTGGTCTCCTTCGCCACCTTTCCCGATTTTGCCTTTGAAGGAGTGGAATGTACCGACAACAAGGGGAAAACCGTTCGAATCGCTCCGGATGATTCCCATCCCCTTCAATACCGATGCAACCCGCTGCGGCAGACGGCCCTCGTCTTTTCCTCTCCCGTCATGCCGCGGGAAGTGAAGGAACGGATCACATTCATACCGGATCTGGCCGGCAATCGGAAGGATTACGATCCCTGGGCCAACCGCACGGGGTACTCCCGGCTCCATGCCCCCCGCAAAAAAGGCCAGGTGTACCGGGTATGGCTTCCGGAACTGCTCAGGGCTTTTCAAGAGTACCGCGTTCAAAGCGCCTCGGGCGCTCTCCGGGACGAATTCGGGCGCACGCTTTCGCACGATGTGGACATGCGGTTTGCAACGGACCATCGGCTGCCTGATTTCGTCATCACCCATCGACAGGCGGTCCTGGAAAAAGGCGTGGACTCCCGAATGCCGCTGGTGACGACCAATCTGAAAAAAGTCCAGGTTTTCTACGACCGGCTCACGGTCCAGGGAAGAAAGACCAGTCAGTCCCGGGAGATTCCCATCCCCCGTGTCGAGGATGTGGCCTTTGCGGTTCCTCTCCAGGTGCGGGAGATGCTGTCCGGCGCTTCGGGCGTGGTGCAAGGAAACATTCAAACACTGCCTCGCGTATCCAAGACCCCCTTGGAAAGCTGGTTCATGGCCCAGGTTACCCCATTTCAGGTCCATGTGAAAATCGGCCATTACAACTCACTGGCCTGGGTTACGGACCTTTCCACCGGACAACCGGTGGAAGGGGTCGGGGTGACCCTCTACCGAAGTACCTACGGGAAACTGCCCCAATCTCCCGTTTCCCTGACCAAGAACGTCACCGATGCCCACGGCGTCGCCATGCTGGCGGGAACCCTTGACATCGATCCGGAGCTGGAAGCCCTGGAAGCCTGGGACATGAAAAAGGAACATCTCTTCGTACGGGTTGAAAAGAAAGACGATATGGCCCTTCTCCCGCTGGACAGCTCTTTCCGGGTGGATACCTGGCAGGCCTCCGGAAATACGCTGTGGTCGGAGATGCGACAGCGCTATGGCCACATCCATTCGTGGGGAACCACGGCCCAGGGGGTGTATCGCGCGGGGGATGCCATTCAATACAAGCTTTACGTTCGCAACCAGGACAACGACACCTTTGTGCCGCCTCCCCTTGAAGGCTATCATCTCAAGGTGGTGGACCCCATGGGGAAAACGGTACATGAGGTCAAGGACCTGGCCATTAACAGATTCGGCGCCTTCAGCGGAGAATTCGAGGCGCCCCGAACCTGCGCGGTGGGGTGGTATCGCTTTGAACTCTCCGCCTCTTTCGCCGATTGGGTACAGGAACCGATGCGGGTGCTGGTGAGTGATTTCACCCCTTCCCCGTTCAAGGTCGCCACCGAACTCAATGGCGCCTTCTTCCAACCTGGCTACACGGTGGAGGCGACCACGCGGGCCACACTGCACGCGGGCGGCCCTTATGGGGACGCCCACAACCGGGTCACCGCCGTCCTCAAGAGTTGCCCGTTGATCCTTCAAGGACCGGGACTGGAGAATTTTCAACTGGATACCTGGACCCCCGAAACACCGCCGGAAGAGACGGTCTTTCAAACCGAAAACCGGCTCGACAGCCAGGGAATTGCCCAAACCACCTTTTCCCTGCCCGAAGGAAACATCCTCTACGGCCGGTTGATGGTGGAGAGCGCCGTTCGCGACGACCGGGGAAAATCCATTGCTGGAAGGGCCTATGCCGATTTTGCCGCCCGAGACCGCTTTGTGGGGCTTCGCCGCCTGGCCTGGGTCATGGAGGAAGACAAGCCCGCCCGGGTTGACCTGGTGGTGGTGGACGGCCGCGGCACGCCCATTTCGGGGGTGCCCATTCAGGTGACCCTTTCCCGCCGTGAAACCCGTGCCGCACGGGTCAAGGGAGCAGGCAACGCGTACATTACCCAGTACACCCATCACTGGGTCCCGGTGGACCACGCCGAGATCCGATCATCCACAGAGCCGGTCTCCTGCTCGCTCATCCCAAAGGATCCGGGTCTGCACCGCATTACGGCTGCCATCAAAGACACCAAAGGCCGGAAACATGAAAGTCGCATGGAGCAGTGGGTAGTGGGGAAAGGAGACGTGGTGTGGGACCAGTCTCCCGACAACCGCCTGGAGATCATTCCCGAAAAAAAACGGTATGCCGTGGGGGACCAGGCCCGATACCTGGTAAAGAACCCCTTTCCGGGCGCCATGGCCCTGATCACCGTGGAGCGCTACGGTATTTTGAAACAGTGGGTTCAACCCCTTTCGGGCAGCACCCCGGTCATTTCCCTTAAGGTGGAGCGGGACTTTCTGCCCGGTTTTTATCTGTCGGTGGCCGTGGTATCCCCGCGGGTGGAGCAGCCACCGCTTAAAACCGGAGCTGTGGACCTGGGGAAGCCCACGTTTCGAATGGGTTATGTAAAAACTGATGCCTTTGATGCAAAAAAACAGATGCATATCGAGGCCACACCCGAGCAGGATACCTACAAACCCGGCGAGCGCGTGCGCGTGCGCCTTCTGGCAAAACCTGTGGATGAAAGCCGGTCCGAACCCGTTGAAATGGCGGTGGCGGTCCTCGACGAGTCGGTCTTCGATCTGATCGCCGAGGGCCAGGACTACTTTAATCCTTACAAGGGGTTTTATACCCTCGATGGGCTGGATCTCCAGAACTTCAGCCTTCTCATGGGGCTGGTAGGCCGGCAAAAATTCGAAAAAAAGGGGGCGAATGCGGGGGGCGGCGGCGGGCCGGATATCAGCCTCCGATCGGTATTCAAGTTTGTGAGCTACTGGAACCCGTCCATTCTTCCGGACAAAGAGGGGAAGGCGGAGATTGCCTTCGATGCCCCCGACAACCTTACCGGCTGGCGGATCCTGGTCATGGCCGTCACTCCCGGGGACTGCATGGGCCTGGGCCAGGGCGGTTTCAAGGTCAACCGCCCCACGGAAATCCGGCCCGTGATGCCCAATCAGGTGACGGCGGGGGACCAATTCGAGGCAGGCTTCAGCATCATGAATCGGACTTCCGAAACGCGGCGTCTGACGGTGACTATCTCCGCAAAGGGGCCCGTTGAACTGCCTGAAGGCAAGGAGACCCTTGAAAAGACGACCGAGATAGACCTTCCACCGTTTAAGAGAAGCACGGTCTGGCTGCCTGTTGCGACGCGGAAGGCAGGAAGCATTGCGTTCACGGGCAAAGCATGGGACGGTACGGACGCGGACGGCGTCACCCACCAACTGACCGTCAACAAAAAATACAACTTGCAAACCGCCGCCGACTACGGCAGCACTGTCGAGACGTCCATTGTCCAGACCTTGAAATTTCCGGAAGACATGCGGACGGACACGGGCGGCATCGCCCTGGAGTTTTCCCCCACGGTCCTTGGAAATTTGAGAGGGGCCTTTGAATATCTAAAAGATTATCCCTACACCTGCTGGGAACAGATCCTCACCAAAGGAGTCATGGCCGCTCAGTATGACCGGTTGAAATCTTACCTCCCCGCGGATTTCACGTGGCCGGAAAGCGCCTCGCTCCCCGGCGAAACCCTCAAACGGGCCTCGGATTTTCAGACGCCCAACGGGGGGATGGCCTATTTCGTTCCCGAGGACCGGTATGTCAGCCCCTACCTGAGCGCCTATACGGCCCTGGCCCTGACGTGGCTTCGGGATATGGGATACGAAGTCCCGGATCCCTTTGAGAAGAAGCTTCACGAGTACCTCCTGACCCTCCTGCGCCGGGATACCCTGCCGGACTTTTATTCCAGAGGAATGGCCTCCACGGTCCGGGCCGTGGCTCTGGCGGCCCTGGCGAAACGGAGCCGAATCGATGTGTCGGACCTGGAGCGGTATGCACCCCATGTGCCGGAGATGAGTCTCTTCGGGAAGGCCCATTTTCTCCTGGCGGCCCTTTGCCTTCCCGGCACGGAGGATATGCGTTCCCGAGTGGTTGATATGATCCTGAGCCACGGCAATGAATCGGGCGGCAAGATGGTGTTCAGCGAGGTGGCGGCCCCCGGTTTTGACCGCATTCTGGCCTCCCCCCTTCGCACCAGCGGTGCTGTCCTGAGCGCCCTGACCGCTTATGCTCGAACCCCTGCAGGCGGGAAACGGATCGGCGACATTCCCATGAAACTGACCCGATTCATCACCCAGAGCCGTAAAAACCGGGATCACTGGGAAAACACCCAGGAAAACCTGTTCTGCATGAAAGGCCTGGTGGACTATGCCGGACAATATGAGGCATCCGAACCCGATATGACCATATCGGCCTTTTTTGACCAGGAGAAATGGGGAGAGGCCCGTTTTACCGATGTTCGCGATGCGCCGGCCGTCTTGAAGAGAGCCGTCCAAACACAGGATCCGGGCCGCGCCGCCGCGATCCGCATGGAACGAGAAGGTCGTGGACGTATCTATTACGCCACGCGCCTTTCCTACGCACCCCTTCAGGAAAACACGGCGTCCATCAACGCCGGAATGGAGGTGCACCGGGAGTACAGCATTCTGAAAAACGGGAAATGGACGCTTCTCAAGAGTCCTATGCCGTTAAATCGAGGGGACCTGGTCCGGGTGGATATTTTTGTGTCTCTGCCCACCGCCCGTAACTTCGTGGTGGTCAATGATCCGGTGCCGGGAGGTCTCGAACCGGTGAACCGGGACTTGGCCACGGCCTCCACCGTGGATGCGGACCGGGGGGCCTTTGAACCGGCCGACGGTTCCTGGTGGTTCACATCCGGCGACTGGTACGCCTACGGGGTTTCCCGATGGAGTTTCTATCACCAGGAACTGCGGCACGATTCCGCGCGTTTCTATTCCGATTATCTGCCGGCGGGAAACTACCATCTTTCCTATGCGGCCCAGGCTGTAGCCCCTGGAATTTTTGCCGTTCTCCCCGTGCATGCGGAAGAAATGTATGATTCCGACATCTATGGGCAGGGAGAAACGGCCCGGCTGGAGGTAGCCCCGCCGGAAAAGAGCGAACCGGGCGTGCGATGAACCGAAAAAAAACCATTGCCGCCCTCATCATCGCAATCGCACTCCTCACTGCCGGGGTGGGGTTAACCTGGAAAACCATTCGTGACCTGCGACCCCTGCCCGATGGGCTCAATTTTGAAAAAAGCCCCGTTCTTAAGATGCAGATCCTGGACCGGGACGATGCGCCTCTTACGATGACCTACCGAAACCGGTGGAATATTCATGACCATGTTCCCCTTCACGAGATCCCGGCGCTTTTGCAACGCGGCTTCATTGCATCGGAGGACCGCCGTTTCTACATCCATAGCGGAGTGGACTGGAAAGCCCGAATCCATGCGGTGTTTCAGAATATTCGCGCCTTCGGGGCGGTTCGAGGGGCCAGCACCATCACGGAGCAGGTCATCCGCATGTGGCGGCCCCGTCCTCGAACCCTCTGGTCCCGATGGCTGGAGGGATGGGAGGCGATTCGACTGGAGAAGGCCTTTTCAAAGGGGCAGCTCCTGGAATGCTACCTCAACCAGGTCCCCTATGCGGCCCAGCGACGGGGTGTGGCGCAGGCGTCCCGGTACTATTTCGACCGGGACATGGATACCCTGAACCTCAAGGAAATCCTGGCCCTGGCGGTCATG
>JBBSAR010000171.1:0-7889 GCA_038252125.1 Desulfatiglandales bacterium | reverse complement strand
GGGAATTTTTCCGGAAGATCCTTTGAAAAGATATGCTTCAAAAGGAGAAAAGCCACCCTTAAAACAACAGCACCTTTAATCTCTTCATCGCTGTACCGGGAAAGCACCTCTTTGAAAAGCTTATCATGTGGACTGCTGATCTGCCCCATGTAAAAAGTATACCACGCCGTCCTGATGAATAAGCAGCGAAAAACTCTTACCATGAAAATAGAGTTCGACATTCTGTGAATTGAGGACGTCCCCAATTATGCCAAGTTATTTAGGTTTTTATGGACGTCCCGCGCTTCCTCCCACATTCTCCGTGGGAACAAAGGTACAAAAAGGATGATGAGAGAAAATATCGAACTATTCCTCAGGAGGTCGGGAAAGTATTGGGAGCAAAGTTGATAATCTGATGATTTCCAAATTTTCGTATTTCCTCAATGCGAGCAAATGGTTGTCCCCGGTGACTACAAAATCGGCTTCGGCCTTCAAGGCACATTCCAAAATGCGATTATCCGGATCATCCGTTACCACTTTTAACCAAGGTGTTGTTTTAAAGACGGTTGCCACGTTGCCGATGGACGTTATCAACTGAGCAATTTTTTGTTTTTCCCAACCGAACTTCTCGCTCAATTTCCGACTCAGTTCCATAAGGATTGCAACAGAGGTGCAAAGCGCGAAATCACCATCGATGGCGTGAAGGTAGGCCTTTTCAGCATTGCCGCCGGGTATGACGAAGGCGGAGATGTAGATGTTGGTGTCAAAAACAATCTTCAATATCAGCGTCCTTCGAAAACCAGTTTTTCAACGTCGGATTCGGTTAAAATCTCTTTTTTTTGAGCCAAGGCTGCGCCGTATGCTTGAAGATCTACAAATTCCTCTTTCAGATTCTGTCTCTTGTAAGTTAGAAACATTTCCCTGAAAAGCACGCTCCTGTTTTTTGTGAGCCTCTTAGCCAGTTTGTCATATTCTTCAGCCATCTCCTGTGGCATGGAGATCGTGACCGCTGTTCTCGTTTTCTTCGTTTTCATTAGGATACCCCCAAAATAGTATGACAAGATCATACAGGCTTTAAAACAATGGGGCAAGAGAAAAATAACAAGATGATAGGGCTGGAGGAGAGGAGGATTGAATGTGCTGATCACAATTCAAACCCGGTGCTTACCCACCCCATCAGTTTTCTGTAGTCAAAAAAAGAAAGGCTATCCGGCATTGTATAAAGGAGATGAAGCAAGGCGGGAAAAGTAACGCGGAGCTTCCGAAAAGGGCGTTCTCACGCAGAGCGTGGGAACCAAGGAGAAATGTGTCCTCTTCCCACCTGCCTTCGTTTCCTTCTGTAAAAAATTCTTTTCTAACAGAAGCGAACAAAGGAAAGGAAGTTATTGGATTTTTTACGGATGTCCCTGACTTCCTTGCTTGGGACAGTACTCGGCATGCGGAGGCAGAGCCTTCAAAGCCCAGGCTCCCAGGCAGAGCCTGGGAACCAAGGAAAAAATGGGGTTCTAAGCCCCGAAATGCGCTGGTTTTTGGGCCTTTACTCCATAAGTTCAGTCAGTTGTCTTGGTCCGACCCAGGCCCAGATGGACATCCCGCATGCCTATTCATCTTCAGGCGACGGCCCTCCCCCTTTCATTTTCAATGATGATCTTTGGATCAGGATTTTTGATAGGGATAGGAAGTTTTTGCTTCGATAATAGAGCGATATGTTCTTTCATCCCCCACTTGGCTTTATAGAGGCAATCCTCAACAGAGTGACCTATGCCTGAAAAACCTTCAAGATCAGGTGAATAAAAGCCGAAATAATCCGGTTCTTCGGTTGCTTCAATAACCAGAGAATATGGAATTTCAATCATGATTATCTCCCAAAAATCATTTAACTCCAGCAGCCTTCAAAATAGAATGACAGGTACCGGTTGGAACTTCCTTTGCTCCATGATAGTCAACCCGAATCAATCTGTCCCATCCAGTTTTCCCATAATATCTTATTGATCCCTTTTGTTTGACAATTCTAAAACCATCTCCTTCGAGCAGCTTAACCAATTCGCTGAATTTCAATTGGTTTCTCCCATTATTCCCACATATTCTATTCTATCACAGAGATCACAGAGTTTTTCTTACAAAAACATCTTTACCCCGTGAAACCTTTCCGGCTTTTTGTTTAACTGGGGCTCAAAATCCCGTAAATCCTGCCTGTCGAAGCGTAACGAAGCTCCCACCCAAGCTGGAACCCCGCCTGCCCAGTAGCTCCCCGTGGAAGAACCGGGACAGGCCGGCAGATGGTACTGGGGTCTAATAACGTAATAAAAGCAGCAACGTCCCCTATTATCCATTGATATTGTAGGTAACGATATATTTACTCCCCGATGCCACAGCCAGTTCAAGAACCATATCGTCCTTTGGGTCATTCAGCCAGGGTCTCCATAGAAAAAACACCTCCTGGCGGTTGGCGATTTTACACAAATAGCGCAAGAAACCAAGAATTTCATCGACCGTACTTTCACCTGCTAAATGCTCTTTTCTCGTTAAGACATCCTGATATTCTGCATATAACGTCACAGAAACAGACAATTCGAATTTCTCTGACGGCAACTTTGAAATCAGTGAATATGAAGCCCCCATATTTGATCGCAGCGCAGACAGCAACACATTCGTATCAATCACCACTCTAATCATGGTTTCATATATGCCACCATGAAAACTTAAACGCAATGCAAATTTTTGGATTCTAACGAATATATTGACCCCATTTTTTTTATTGTTCGCTTGCCTCGTAGAAACAATTGAAAATAGCCCGGAATTGATTGCCGGGTTAGACGATCATGCCGTTTTTTCAGTTCCATCGGAACGACAGAAGATGAAGCTGTTAAGACGGGGTATGGATTTATCAATATTTGCGCGGAGTAGTTTGGGTCTTGCTCGGAAGGTTTGGAACCTATATTGCCCATTCTGATATGGAAATGGGCAATATAGGGGCGTAAAACGCCAGCTTTTGGGTAATAACCCTCACAAATTTAATTGTTTAGCTTGGCCCGACCCCAACCTTGCCCTTTCAAGGTGACTCCTGAACGGTCCATGATTTGGAGCGAAAACCTTTCCTGCTTATCATTTTTCTTGGGTTTCAGGTGTCAGTGTTCAGGTTTCAGGAAAGAAGAAACTCAATCTATCAAAATTTGTAGAATACCTTATATCAGAATCCTGACACCTGACACCTGAAACCTATAACTTCAAAACCCGATTCTTATCCATACACACATATATTTGCTCTACGATCTGTTATGTTTTCGGGGAGTATCAAAACCATAACCACCGGATAGATAAGAAAAAAAAGGAGCCGGCCCTTCTCTTTAAAAAGAAAAATCCGGGTTTCCTCAAAAAACTCGAGGGGAGTAAAAAAGTTGAGAGCGAAAATCGTCAGAAAACCGAACAAGTTCGCGCTCAGGTTTCGAAGATAAAGCCCCGTCATCCCGGGTTGAAGAACTCGCGGTTCTTCCATGTTATCTTTCTCTGTCTTTAGCGGCATTTTTGTCCCCATTTCTTGACAAAATTCTTCCCGCGGATTTCTTTAAAATTACCGTCTCTTTAAAAAATGTGGTACTATGTTTTGAGTGGATATTTTATTAACGCTTTTCTTATTTAAAAACAACTTTCTTCACGAAAAAGCGTATGGAAGGGAAAAAGCAGGAAGCGACCCGCCAACATGATTCTGAAAAACCGAATAAATGCTGAAAATGAGCCTTGAAAATCCATTATCTTTTGAAAATGTCTGTGAAATCCTTCTGAAAAAGGGGCTCATATGTATTGACCAGAAAGAAGAGATCCTTCTCGATAAAACCGCGTTGCATCAAAAATCCGATCGGATGCGGCGCCTGACCGGTATGTCCACAAGCAAGAGCTTCAATCCGGTCATTATCATCGACCAGATTGCCGCCTTGAAAATCAACAGGTGGGACGATCCTGAAAAAGTCCTGGACGAAGATGCCATCTATCAATCCCTTGCGGAGGAATGGGGAATCCCCTACAAGAAAATAGATCCTCTCAAGCTTGATCTGGACCTTGTAACCACGACCCTGCCCCATTCCTTTGCCAGAAGACACCTGGCTCTGCCCGTTCTTGTAAAGGACGGATGCCTTTTTGTGGCCATGGCCAATCCTTTCGATGTTGAAATCCTCGATAATATTACCAGAGTTGTCCACATGAAGGTAAAACCCGTGGTCAGCTCCCGATCGGATATAATCAGCGTACTTGATGAATTCTACGGCTTTAAAAGGTCCATTACCGCGGCGGAAAATGAATTTTCCGGTTCTTCGGTGGATCTGGGCAATCTGGAACAGTACGTACGCCTCAAAACCGCGGAAGAACTCCCATCCAACGACAAGCACATCGTGAACGCCGTGAATCACATCCTCAGTTATGCCTTCGATCAGCGGGCAAGCGATGTCCACATCGAGCCGAAGCGCGAAGTAAGCCTGGTAAGGATACGGATAGACGGGGTCCTGCATCCCATCTACGATTTCCCCAAAAAGGTGCACTCGGCTATCGTGAGCCGCATCAAGAGCCTTGCACGGATGGATATCTCCGAAAAACGGAAGCCCCAGGATGGCAGGATCAAGATGGATAAAGGGGGCGTGGAGACCGAGATAAGGGTTTCGACGGTCCCCGTGGCCTTCGGTGAAAAAGTGGTCATGCGAATCATGGACCCGGAAATCCTTTTCCAGGACCTGGAAGAACTAGGATTTTCTCCGGAAGACCTGGCCTCTTACAACCAGGTTATCCATATGCCGCACGGCATGGTCGTGGTCTGCGGTCCAACGGGCAGTGGAAAATCCACGACCCTGTACTCAACGCTCCGGGATCTCTCTTCACCGGAGATTAATATTACCACGGTGGAAGACCCGGTGGAAATGATTCATGAAGGGTTTAACCAGATCGGGGTTCAGACCGCCGTAAACGTAACCTTCGCCTCGATTCTGCGCAACATCCTCAGGCAGGACCCTGATATTATCATGGTTGGGGAAATGAGAGACCTGGACACCGCCGTAAATGCGGTTCAAGCAGCCCTGACCGGACATCTCGTTCTTTCAACCCTTCACACCAATGATGCCGTTTCCGCCATCATACGGCTCCTTGATCTGGGAATTCCAGCGTTCCTGATTCAGGCAACGATGATCGGTATCCTTGCCCAACGGCTGGTGCGTAAAATATGCGTGTACTGCAAGGAGGCTTTTCAAATAGACAGCTCGGAATTGAGCATGCAAGGCCTGGACCTGGGCAAAGAAGGACCTCTGGAGCTTTTTCGAGGAAAGGGATGCTTGAAGTGTCGAGGCACCGGTTATTCGGGCAGGATCGCCATTTTTGAATTTCTCCCGATCACGGAGACCATAAGGAAGTTGATCAAGGCCGAGACGGATACGGCGGCCCTTCACGCCAGGGCACTGGAAGAAGGGATGTTCACCCTCAGGGAAAATGCCGTAAGAAAACTCCTGGAAGGGAAAACCACCTTTGAAGAGGTTCTCAGGGTCACCTGGACACATACATAAGATCGATGCAACCTATTTTTGTAAAACGGAGGATAGAAAAATGTCTCATTTCCAGTTTTTCGAGGACCGACATCTAATTTGGCCAGTCCTGTTTATTTTCTTTTTTTTCCCGGCCATGCCATTATGTTTTGCGGGCAGTCAGGCCGATAATGTCGTATCCGCATCCGTAGTTATCGAGAGCAAAGGAGACGGGAGCATAAAAATCGGCGGCCGGAAATTTCAGGTAACGGATAGAACCCAAATTTTTGATCTCCTCGGAAAATCTATCCCCATTTGCGATCTCCCCGTCCCCAGTGAGGCGGTGGTTGAATATATCGAGGAGGACGATAACGCTCCTGAATGCCTGAAAATCGAGGTCGCCAGGCTTTTGCCAAATTCGGAGATCGGTCCCAAGTCAAAAGATTCGGATTGAGGATGACGCTGCCATAGGTCTATGGCAACGATGGAATATCAGCATGCTTGTTCAACTCAATATTCATGATTTTGCTATTATCAGACATCTGGAACTTTCGCTGAAGGAAGGATTGAACATCCTTTCGGGAGAAACAGGCGCCGGCAAATCTATTATTATCAACGCCATCAACTTGATTTTAGGCGGGAGGTCCTCACTGGACATTATTCGTTCAGGGTCCGGAGAAGCCGTGGTGGAAGCCTTTTTTGAATTTCCTCAAGATACGGAAATCAAAGAGCAGTTAAAGGACTTCGGGATTCCTTTTGATGGGGAACTGCTCATCAAAAGGACGATCTCCCGCGAAGGTCGAAACAAGGTTTTCTTAAACGGCGCCATGGTCACCCTGCAGATGCTCTCCGGCCTCGGACCCCGACTGATCAGTATTTCAGGTCAACATGAACACCAGAGGCTTCTGAACCCTGAAAATCATTTGCCTCTCCTGGATGACTTCAGCGGTCTTACGGGCGACAGGGACCTCCTTCATCAGATGTACCGCGGTTGCCAGACTCTGGTGGGAAAAATTGAGACCCTGAAAAAAGAGATCGGACGGCAGGAGGAGAAGAGGGAGCTGGCCCGGTTTCAGATGCAGGAAATCGAACAAGCCGCGGTGATTCCGGGCGAAGACAAATCCCTTTTGGAAGAAAAGAAGAGACTTCAACATGCGGAAGAACTGCTGGAGATTGTTACCAACGGATACCAGGTGCTATACGAAAACAACGATTCGATTCTTTCTTCCCTGGGGCGATGCACGAGGCAGGTGGGAAAGGCGGCGCAAATTGACGGGGCTCTGACCCGGATTGAGGATATCCTCAATGGGATTCAGGCTGGCCTTGAAGATGCCTCCTTTACCCTTAGGGATTATCGGAAACGCATCGAAATCGATCCCTCGCGATTGGAACAGGTCTCGGAAAGGCTAAACGCACTCAATCTGCTCAAGCGTAAGTATGGGCCGGAACTGGAGGATGTTCTGGCCGTCAAGGAGGAACTGGTTTCCCGGATCTCCCAAATGGATATTCACGGGAAGAGACTTTCGGATCTGGAGGAAACCGCCCGACAGGCGGAAAAGGACCTGCTTCAAAAAGCCATGGTCCTTTCCGCGGAACGCAGGAAAGGCGCGAAGCTTTTCGAGGAAGACCTGGAAAGAGAGTTGTGTCGGTTGCACATGAACAGGACGGAGTTCCAGATAAATTTTCAGCAGAACCGGTCGGGGCAAGAAAACACCATGATAGGCCCTGACGGTATTGATCACGTGGAATTCATGATCTCTCCAAATCCCGGGGAAGCGCTTAAACCGCTCTCCAAGATAGCCTCCGGCGGCGAGCTTTCAAGAATCATGCTGGCCATCAAATCCATTCTTGCAAGGACCGGCGCTGTCGAAACGATTATCTTTGATGAAGTGGATGCGGGAATAAGCGGCGCCACCGCCGAAGTCGTGGGGAAAAAGATCAAGACCCTTGCTGATTATCATCAGATATTGTGCATTACCCATCTTCCCCAAATCGCCAGCCAGGCAGGAACCCATTTCACCGTTAAAAAGGAAGTGGTCTCCGATCGGACGGAAGTCTCCATCTACCGACTGAATCCTGAAGAGAGGGTCCGGGAAATCGCGAGGCTTCTTGGGGGAAGCGAGATCACCCACCACGCCGTAGCCCATGCGGAAGATATGCTCAGGAAGGCCGCAAGTATGGAAAAACAGGGTCCGCAGATGAAAAGCTTAAAGGAGAACAACCACCCATGAGAGAAATTGCAGTAACAGATATCGAAGGGATCCGAATAGGACACGCACAGGATCTGGATGCCCTTACCGGATGCACGGTGCTCATAGCGGAAAAGGGGGTTGCCGCGGGGGTGGACGTCCGGGGCGGAGCGCCGGGAACCAGGGAAACCGACCTGCTGGATCCGGTCAATTTGGTTCAGCG
>JBBSAR010000170.1:0-7907 GCA_038252125.1 Desulfatiglandales bacterium | reverse complement strand
GGTCAAGGTATTTCAGGTTGGGATTGTGCTCCTGTTCCCCACCAGAAGCCATTTCTCTGAGCGAAGAACAGAAAAGGGAATTGGATCGCCGGCTGGAAACGTATCACCGACATCCTGACGCAGGGTGTCCATGGATTGAAGTCAGGGAAAGAATTCGGAACGGCTTAGGGTTATGAAAATACTAATGATTTCACAGCTGCTTCCCCGTTTTGGAATGTCCGCGCTGGTGATATGCCTGGCTTCGGGTATTGCTCTTGTTTTTCAATACCAGCCGGCGGGAAATGTTTTTCAGAATGTGGAAGAAATTACTACGCTTATTCCTTTCGGATGGCTTTTCAGAAAAGTCCATTATGCGTCAGGGCAGCTTTTTGTCATCTTTATGCTGCTCCATACCGTGGATCATTTTCTTCGCAAAAGATACCGGAATTACTCGCTTAACATATGGGCTTTGTTGGTAGTTCCGCTCTGTCTGTGCTTTTTTGAATTGTTTACAGGATTCATCCTGAAAGGAGACAAAGAGGGGATCTTTGCCGGTCAGATCTTCATGCACATTATCAGGGAAGTGCCGCTCATCGGTCTCTCCCTTTCCAGGCTGTTCATTGTTCCCGGAAAAGATTTCTTTCTTCTTCCCTACATCTATCATTGTTTTTTTCTCCCGGCCCTTATCCTGTACTTGATCAGGCAGCACATCAGACCGTGGTTTCAGGACAGAAAAACCTTTCTTGGAGGGATCCTGATCTTTTTGGCCTATGCGGTTATCGTCCCTCAGCCCATGGATATTCCCCCGGAGGCGGACATCCAGGCGATTCACAGTCCCTGGTTTTTTTTAGGAATTCAAACCCTTCTCAAGACGCTCAACCCGGTTCTTGCCGGGATCGTTCTGCCGGGCATTTTTCTCCTGTGCCTGCTGTTTCTTCCTTTTTGCGGGAAGATGCGCCCATCCAATAAGAGGGTGCAGCGATTGTCCGCCAAAGGATGTCTTGTCCTGCACTATTTTCTGATGGCGGTTTTTTTCCTCTATGCGCTCTTGTGTTTAAAGGCGGCCATACAGGGGATTTAGTCGATCCAAAGCATTCAAACAGTGAAGGAGGTCGATTATGAAAGAAAAAGTGGAAATTGTGGAAGGGGATATTACCAGGCAGCAGGTGGATGCCATCGTGAATGCAGCGAACAATTCTCTCCTCGGCGGGGGAGGGGTCGACGGCGCCATTCACAGGGCCGCCGGGCCGGAACTCTTGCGGGAAACCAGGACCATCGGAGGGTGTCCTACAGGGGAAGCCAGGGTCAGCAAGGGATACAGACTTCCTGCGAGGTGGGTTATTCATACGGTCGGACCGGTGTGGTCCGGCGGAAACAGGAACGAGGACGGACTGCTGGCGTCCTGTTACAGGAGTTGTTTCAGGGCCGCTCTTGATCTGGGCGCTAAAACGATCGCCTTTCCTTCCATCAGCACAGGCGCCTACAGGTTTCCCCTCGAAAGGGCTGCCGGGATTGCCATGGGGGAAACCAGAAAATTTCTCGAAGAAGAGGCGGGGATCGACAAAGTGGTTTTTATGTGCTTTGGAAAAGAGGTGCTCAGAACGTATCGCGATTTATACGAGCGTGTGTTTCTCTCCTGAAATCAAACGCCGATGAGGACGAGCCTTACGTCCATCACGTTGGTTCCCGTGGGGCCTGTGACCAGCAGGTCGTCCGTTTTTTCAAGAAAATGGAAGGAATCGTTGTTGTTCAGGAATTCGGATGCCCCCAAGCCCAGCGCTCTGCCCCGGTCAACCGTATGTGGGTCGATTAGACCTCCTGCTGCTTTTGTGGGCCCATCATCTCCATCCGTGCCCCCGCTCAGAACAGCAACGAGGGCGGGCAAGCCATCCATATCCAAAGCGGCCGCAAGACAGAATTCCTGGTTTCTCCCGCCAAGGCCGTTTCCCTTTATGGCTACCGTGGTTTCTCCTCCCGAAATAATGCAGGCAGGGGAGGGGACCGGGGTCGCGGTCTTCAAAACCTCTTTGGCTATGGCAACGTGAACGCGGGCCACCTCCCTCGTCTCCCCCTCGATCATGGAGGACAATATCAGGGAGTTGTATCCCAGCTCCTTGGCTTTTTTTTCCGCTGCCTTGAGAGCCAGGATATTACTTCCTATGATGAAGTTGTGGACCGGTTGGAAGATGTCTTCTCCCTCTTTCGGAGTCTCCCGGATGCTGCCTTTTTTTCCTGCTTCTAAATGGACCAGGATTGCGGACGGAATATTTTCAAGGTGGTATTTCTCGATAATTTTCCAGGCATCTTCGAAAGTGGATCTGTCCGGTACGAACGGTCCCGAGGCAATCACATCCATGCTGTCCCCCACCACGTCTGAAAGCATCAGGTTCACGGTGGTTGCAGGATAGGCCGCCCGGGCCATCTGCCCCCCCTTTATGGCGGAGACATGTTTTCTCAGGCTGTTGATTTCGTCAATGGCGGCCCCGCAGTCAAGCAGCATCTGCGTCAATTGCTGTATCTCCTCCAGGGTAATATCTCCTGCCGGATGAACGAGAAGGGCTGAACCTCCTCCGGATATGAGCGAAAAGACCAGATCCTTTTCTCCCGCGCTGTTCAACAGGTTTAACATCTGCCTTGTCCCTTCCACGCCGTTTTTGTCCGGCAGGGGGTGGTTGGCTTCCGTGACGCGGGTGTAGGTTAGGTCCGTGCTGAAACCGTATTTGACATTGATCATTCCCCTGGAGACTCTTTCGCCAAGAATCTCTTCCACGGCTTTCGCCATGGGAGCGGTGGCCTTTCCTCCTCCCACCAGAAATATCCTGTCATAATCGGCCAGATTAAATTCCAGGGGGGGTGAATCCTCGCTTCCGACAGTCAAGCGGCTCCCTTCGAGGTGGACGAACCGTTTAACTGCGTTGTATGGGTCCACTGAGCGGATCGATTCCATGAAAATTTCCACGGCATCGGAACGAATTTTCTTCATAGTCTCCTTTTCCATCCTTCTCTCCTTTTCGAATTTGATTTGCGCCGCAACTCCCGGCACGATTCCAATCTGAGAGGTTCGAAACAAACCTTCTACCTTTTCTCATTAAAGCATGCTATTATCAATAAAATTTATGCATTTTATGCACATGAAGAAATGAATGGAGGAGGCTGTGATTATGAAAGAGATCAGTGAATTGAACCTGCCTGAGAATGCCCGCTATGCGGAGAATCATGAATGGGCATTACTGGATGGCGAAGAGGCGATTATCGGTATTACAGACTATGCCCAGGATCAGTTGGGCGATATCGTTTTTGTTGAAATGCCGCAAGTCGGCGATGTTTTTGTAAAAGGAGAAGAATTTGGAACGGTTGAATCGGTAAAGGCCGTGGCGGAGCTGTATCTGCCGATCGGAGGAGAAGTCGTTTCCGTGAATAGTTCGCTTGAAGAATCGCCTGAACTGGTGAACACAAGTCCTCATGGCGATGGCTGGATCGCGCGGATAAAGCCGGCCGATCCGGCGGAGCTGGACACACTGATGTCTAAGAGCGCCTACATGGACATGTTGAAAGGGGCCTGAAAATGCGGTATCTGCCTCATACGGAGGAAGAAATCGGCGCCATGCTGGAGTCGGTGGGGGTGAAATGCCTGGATGACCTTTTCCCTACCGTGCCGGAGTCCTGCGGATTTGAAAAAGAACCCTCCATTCCGGGGCCGTTGACGGAATGGGAGTTAAACGGTCATATGGATTTTCTGGCAAAAAAACAGGGCGTTTCTTCCGAAGGTAAACGGTTCATCGGCGCCGGCAGCTATGAACATTATATTCCCGCTGCCGTCTCGTACCTTCTGGGACGTTCGGAATTTGTGACGCCCTACACCCCGTACCAGCCTGAGATCAGCCAGGGAACCCTCCAGGCTATCTATGAATACCAAACCCTGGTAGCCCGTCTGCTGGGCATGGAAGTGGCCAACGCCTCTCTTTATGACGGGGCTTCGGCCCTTGCCGAGGCGTTGCTTATGGCGGTTCGCATCTCCGGGAAAAGAAAGGTGGCGCTTTCTTCCGCGATCCACCCCCATTACCGCCAAGTGGCGGAGACCTATTTCCGCCCTTCGGGGATAGACGTCGTGACGCTGCCATTTCTCCAAAACGGCAGAACGGATGTCACCATGATCGACCGGTTTCAGGATGTTGCGGCCGTGGCGGTCCAGTCCCCTAATTTTTTCGGGTGCATCGAAGATATCCAAGGGATTTGCGCAGGTTGCGACAGCAGCGATCTCCTCTCAGTCATCTCTTTTACGGAGCCGCTGGCCTATGGTCTTTTCAAGAACCCGGGCAGTCAGGGCGCACATATCGTTTGTGGCGAGGGCAGGAGTTTCGGCCTTCCTCTCTGGTTCGGCGGTCCCGGGTTGGGCATGTTTGCCTGCAGGATGAAATATATGCGCAACATGCCGGGCCGGCTCATCGGAAAGGCGTTAGACAGGGACGGCAAGAACGGCTTTGTCCTGACGATAGCAACGCGGGAGCAGCACATACGCCGCGAGAGGGCCACTTCCAATATCTGCACCAACAGCAGCCATTGCGCCCTTGCGGCCGCCATCTATATGGCTACCCTTGGGGGAACGGGGATGCGGGAGCTTGCCGCGCTGAATCGAGACAAGGCGGAGTATTTGAAAAAGGAGCTCAGGAAAGCGGGTTTCGAAATTCCCTTTGATGCCCCCACATTCAACGAATTTGTGGTGGAATTTCCTTCCGGTTTTGAAAAAACCCATAAGAGACTGCTGGAAAGAGGGATTGTGGCCGGCCTGCCCCTTGCCTCCTTCTATCCCGGGATGGACGGCAAATATCTCTTGTGCGTGACGGAGACGGTCAGCAGGAAAGCTATGGACGAGTTTGTGAGGGAGATCGGATTATGAGTGAGGAATTTGCAGCCACCGGCCTTGTGCTTGATGAACCCCTGCTTTGGGAAAGAGGGAGGAAGGGCAGACAGGGGTTCTCCATGCCTGTGCGTGATGTGGAGGAATGCCCTGTGGACGGCGCCCTGGCAGGAGATCTTCCCGATCTCCCCGACTTGAGCGAACCGGATGTGGTTCGCCACTATACAAGGCTTTCCCAATGGAATTTCTGCGTGGATGCGGGCATGTATCCGCTTGGATCATGCACCATGAAATACAACCCGAAGGTGAACGAGAAGTATGCGGCTCTGGAAGGATTTACGGGGGCCCATCCCATGATGCCGTCTTCCCTTTCGCAAGGAGCCCTTCAACTGATGTACGAGCTGGAAGGGATCTTGAAAGAAATTACGGGAATGGATGCCGCGACCCTTCAGCCGGCGGCGGGGGCGCAGGGGGAGCTTACGGGGATGCTGCTCATCCATGCCTACCACGAGGCCGGAAATAGGACGCATTCCAAGATTATTGTTCCGGTTACGGCCCACGGGACCAATCCCGCCAGCGCCGCCCTTTGCGGATACCGTCCTGTAGCGGTAAAAACCAACGAAAAGGGCATCCTTTCCACGGAAGCCGTTTCCGCGGTGATGGATGAGGATACGGCGGGGATTATGCTGACCAATCCGAATACCCTGGGCCTGTTTGAAGAAAATGTCAGGGAAATCGCCCGAATTGTGCATGACAGGGGCGGTCAGGTCTATTGCGACGGGGCGAACATGAATGCACTGATGGGCGTGGTGGATATGGGGGGGACCGGCGTCGATGTGCTGCACCTGAATCTCCACAAGACCTTCTCAACGCCCCATGGAGGAGGGGGGCCGGGGGCAGGGCCGGTGTGCGTGAAAAAGCATCTCGAACCTTTTCTGCCGGTTCCGCGCATCGTTTTCAAAAACGGCGCCTACGAGATGGACGAGGAATATCCCGATTCCGTGGGAAGGCTGCATTCCTTTTATGGGAATTTCGGTGTGATGATAAGGGCTTACAGCTATATCCTTACGATGGGATCTCCGGGACTCAAAAAGGCGAGCCAGCTTGCGGTCCTGAATGCCAATTATATCAGAAAGGCCTTGAAAGGGGTTTTTCATCTTCCTTATGATCGGTTCTGCATGCATGAATGCGTTTTCTCGGATAAATTCCAGAAGGAGCAGAAGATTACGACGCTGGATGTGGCCAAACGGCTCATGGATTACGGGTTTCATCCCCCAACGATCTATTTTCCGCTGGTGGTGGATGGGGCCATTATGATCGAGCCCACGGAGACGGAGAGCAAAGAGACGATCGATCAGTTTGTCTCGGCCTGCAAAGCCATAGCCAGGGAGGCAAAGGAAACCCCATCCATTTTGAAAGAAGCGCCCACGAAATCGAAAGTGAAAAGGCTGGATGAAACATCGGCCGCGAGGCACCCCTGTCTTGCGGGATAATCGGGATGATCGAAACCCGGAGATGCAGAAAGGAATGATAAAAAGGACTCTGAACCTGATCGTGAAGGCCGAGCTGAATTTCTGTTTTTTCGATTGGTGTCGGACCAGAGATGTTCCGTAAACTACTCGATAGGAGGGAGTGTAAATACCATATCTCACCTGCTATGGCTGCCTTTATTCAACTTTCCAGCCGCGGCTCCATCCACAAACCACTCAAGATCCCCGTCATGGGGGCTTACCTGTTCCGCGGGCAGTCCGGGTCTATGCGCATCCTGTCTGAACACTTCAGATAGGATGGACTTCTTCTCTTTCCCGGCGGCAACAAAGAGGACGTGACGGGCATTATTGATCACCGGCAAGGTCAGCGTGATTCTTTCCGGTGGTGGTTTTGGCGCGTCGAAAATGGGAGCTACCCATCGCTGTGTTTCTCTTAACATCGGATGATTCGGAAAAAGGGAGGCTGTATGACCGTCTTCACCGATTCCCAGCAGAATGAGATCGAATCTTGGGAACCGGTCTGCTCCGGGCTGAAACACCTCAGCCAGAACGGATGCATACACCTCGGCGGTTTCAGACGGTCTGAGCGTATCGTCGATGGTATGTATCTGGGGGCGAGGAATTCCTATGTGTTTGAAAAGGAACCGATCGGCGAGCCCATAATTGCTTTCAGGACTGGAAAGAGGCACGCATCGTTCATCAGCCCAGAAAACATGCCAGGCCGACCAGTTAATGCGGGTGCGAAGAGGCTCGGAAATCAGTTGTGGACTGAGGATTCTTATCAACGATCCACCTGAGAGGGCAACGGTGAAACGGTGACGTTTTTCAGTGGCCTGTTCAGCCAGAAGTGCCACATGACCGGCTATGGCGACGGATAAGTCCTCCCGGGTGGGATAAATATTGATCTTTGGCGACATGGGTATATCGGTTCCTTCATCCCTTTTTACTTTTCACATGGGAACTCTTCAGGCTGATGTTGTGTACCAAAGTGAGGCCCGGAGGGACAGGTTGATCAGGTGATTGCTGTACATTATTGTCTTTACTGGCGCGCCCAGCAGGATTCGAACCTGCGACCTACGGATTCGTAGTCCGTCACTCTATCCAACTGAGCTATGGGCGCGTGAAGGAAATTTTTATAGCAGATCCTTGAAGTTTCTGCAACTGTTATGTTGACATGCTGGTTCGATTTCTATGGGGGTCATGAATATTTTTTCAGGATTTCTTCTATGATTTGGGTGGTCGAGAAACCGGTTTCAAATGGGATGCTTAATACCTTGCCTCCGTTTTTCTTGATTGTCTTCGCTCCAATTATTTGATCTTCGGCCCAGTCTCCGCCTTTAACAAGGATATCCGGCAGCAGTTGCTGGATGACGACCAGCGGGTTGTCTTCATCAAAAATTAGGACCAGATCCACGCATTGCAGGGCCGCGATGATTTCAGCCCTGAAATTTTCCTTTAGAATCGGCCTTCTGTTGCCTTTGATGGCTCGCACGGAACGATCGCTGTTGATGGCCACGATCAGAAAATCTCCCAGGTTTCTGGCGGCGTTGAGGTAGCGAACATGTCCCGGGTGCAGGATG
>JBBSAR010000169.1:0-7932 GCA_038252125.1 Desulfatiglandales bacterium | reverse complement strand
GAATGAAAGGGGACAGGGAGGCTTGGAAAAATCGGGGTGGATGTATTCCGGCAGTTTGAACGGCATGGTCCGACTCCCACACGCAAAAGTTGGATTCAGAGGACCCTGATTACGAATTCGCACAGAGAGCACCTGTCCGACAATGCCGCTCCTCCCGGTTTTTTCCGCAACCTATGGGATACGAAATCGAAAAGAGCACCCGGCGGCAACTTGACAGGCTATGGCAGACGGGTGGGAACGGGGAACGTAAGGATTTTCAATCCAATGCGGCGAGTGCTGTTTCGGGCACTCTGTTCAGAAGCTTTAGGAGTGTTTTAGCGGGACCGGTTGGATAGAGCCTTCCCTGTTCCCAATCCTTGACGGTGTCCACGGATACATCAATACGTCTGGAGAACTCTGCCTGTGTAAGTCCGAGCCTTTTTCTCACACGTCGGGCAAATCTGGCAGCATCCTGCATGGACTGACCATCGTCGGCCTTTTGCTGACGCTTGATATCCTGCTCCGTGGTTGCATCCAGACGGTGCTGATCCATCTTCCCCGGGGGGAAGGAAGAGGGGTCGGCCGGATCCACTTTAACTCGCTGCATTTTCATATCTCAGGACCTCACGGCGATTGGCCTTTCGTGTGGAAATGATCCGAATCGTTTGGCCACGTAGGGTATAGACCAAGAAAAACACCCGACCCTCAATGCCGCCAAGGAGTTGATAGCGTTCCTCCCCCCATAGGTTGATAGCCTTGTTGGACGCCTTTCCGGATCTGTTCAACGGTCTTCCTGAATCTGGACCAATCAATTTCCACCTGTTCTAATCTTGCCTGATTCGTATAGGATTGATCAATCTCCTTCCTGACCGTTTTGAAATCTTCAAAAAGGATATTAAGACCTTTAAACGCCTGGTTAAAATCACCCATCATCACATTGCCTTGATTTACATTACTTGAAGAAACACAATCGCCCATCAATGTGCTCACATCATACTCGAGCCCTTTGACCCCTTCCAGTATATCCACCACATCCTCGCGCTCACGATCTCCGGCCCACACCGCATGGTCATTTTCCAGCACTTCCAGACCCTGTTCAACCCTTTGGGTATCGTTAAGAAGTTTCTCCACGTCCCTTTTCAACACAGGTTCCATAATGTCGCCTCCTTTTATCCGGGTGGAATGTTTATCATTGGCCAAGCGCCCAAAGCGTCGGACAATCAGATGCCTCAAGCGCATCTTCGTTCCTTTTAACCTCTCTCTAAATGGCCATTCTTAACCGTCCTTTTTGATCCATATTTGCACTCTAAGGCATAACCCTTACAGGAAGCTTTCACAAACATTACGGTTTGGTAATATCCCTTAAAAAAATGGTCGGTCTTATTGAAAGGACCGTGAAGAAGGTGAAAGACAGCGGCTGTCTCATCCGCGATGGGAACGCCGCCGCAACCCCCTTTCCACCGTTACAATGAAATCCTGGACATTGGTGAGAATGGAACGGGCAGAAAGCGTATGATCCTTATTGATAAAAAGCGATGTATTATTAAATTCTTAAAGATATACCATAAGCTCGCATAAATATCATTCGTTCGCGGGTATGGACTTTAAATTGGTGGGAAAACATGTGTAAAAACAGTCTCACGGAAAAAGCGGCCGACCGGAACATAACAACCCGGAAACCGGCTCCGGAAAATGCGGCTGGGATCATCCTTGTATCCACCCCCTGGCCCCTGTTTGATCGACCTTCCATTCAGTTAGGAACCCTTAAAGCCTTTCTTAACGAGCGTCGTCCTCAGATCCAGGTGGACGCCTGTCATTTTTACCTCAACATCGCCCGGGACCTGGCATATCCACTCTATGAAGCCGTCTCTGAACGGTCATGGATTGCAGAATCTCCCTACGCCGCCCTCCTCTATCCTGACCGCATGGAAACAGTGGGGCGGTTCTGGCGAAGAAAAGTGCGTCGACATCCCCTCCTGGCGACAACAGATTTTAGAGAACTCTGTGCCCGGCTGGAATCGGCTTCCCTTGCCGCCGTGGAAAGCAGGCGGTGGGAGGATTGCCTCCTGGCCGGATTCTCCATCTGTCTCGCCCAGTTGACCAGTTCCCTCTATTTCATTCGGGAGATCAAGCGGCGGGCGCCCGGTCTGTCGATTGTGGTGGGCGGGTCCGCATGCGCGGGAGCTTTGGGGGATAGCCTTATTCGGAGTTTTCCGGATATCGACTTTGTAATTCACGGGGAGGGCGAGTTGCCGCTCCTTCAACTATGCGACCAGATGCTTGCCGGAAGCGATGTTTCCCGGTTTCCGAGCATCCCCGGGCTTATTCACAGAGGGGAGCCATCTGTTCAGGATGTCGTCCATCAGCAGGTCCACAACCCGGATGAACTACCCGTTCCGGATTACTCGGATTATTTTCATGATCTGACGACGTCAGAATCCCAACCTATTTTTATACCCAGAATTCCCATGGAAATGTCTCGGGGCTGCTGGTGGAACAGAAGCGGGCACGGCGATGGGAAAGGAGGATGCACCTTCTGCAACCTCAACATGCAGTGGCGGGGGTATCGTGCAAAAAGCCCTGAAAAAACCGTAGCCGAAATCAACACCCTGGCCCATCGCCATCAGGTCCTTTCCTTCTATTTCATGGACAATGTACTTCCTTCGAAGGGAGTCACGGAACGTTTCCAGGCCATTCAGGCACTCGGGATGGACCTTCAGCTCCATGCTGAGATCCGGGCAAAGACATCAAGAGCCAAGCTCGAGGCCATGGCATCGGCCGGCATGCGGGAGGTGCAGGTCGGCATCGAGGCACTGAGCACCTCTCTCCTTAAAAAGCTCAACAAGGGAACCACGACCATGGACAACCTGGAGATCATGAAGCACTGCGAGGATGCATGCCTTCCGAATCTCACCGGCAATCTGATCCTCGGGTTCCCTTCCAGCGATCACCGGGACGTGTCGGAAACCCTCGAGAACCTTTCGTTCGCATTTCCTTTCCGGCCCCTGCGAGGAATTGATCTCTGGTTGGGATACGGCAGCCGGCTTTGGCGCGACCCCCGGCCCTATGGAATCCGCCTGACCGGGAACCATCCGAATTATCGGCACCTGTTTCCGTCAGACGTTCTTGAAAAACTGGCATTCATGATGCAGGGCTACCATGGAGACATCCGGCGCCGGTGCCAAATGTGGATGCCGGTCCGAAAAAAACTGGTCGAGTGGGCCGATCGCTATGCACGCATGCACCGAAACCCAGGATTTGAGCCGATACTTTCCAGGTGGGATGGAGGAACCTTTCTCGTAATCCGCGAGCGACGGCCAGATGACAATCCCATGACCCATCGACTCGCGGGAACCTCCCGGGCCATCTATCTGTTCTGCGATACACGGCGGTCCATGCCTGAACTTCTCGACCGCTTTCCACGCTTCGGTGAAGACAGTATCCGCCCGTTCCTCCGGATGATGACCGACAAGCGCCTCATGTTCAGCGAGGAAGACCGGTATCTTTCACTTGCGGTGGCCGGCTGACAGATTGTGATTTTAAAATTAAGGATATTGGGGATTGAAAGCCCGCTGCGCGATTAAATTCCTTGTTATTCTATTAGTTGCCCTGATTCTTCATGGGTGCCTATGCTCCTTTAAGCAGGGCACGCAATCTCTTTATTTCTTCCTCCGCTTCATCCGCCCTGCGTTTTTCTTCCTCGGCCCGCTGCCTTTCTTCTTCCGCCTTCTGTTTTTCCTCGTCCGCTTTCTGTTTTTCCTCGTCCGCTCTCTGTTTTTCTTCCTCCGCCCGCTGTCTTTCTTCCTCCGCCCGCTGTCTTTCTTCCTCGGCAGTCTGTTCCAGCTCTTTCAATTCTCTGGCATAATCCGCAATGAGTTTGTCTTTTAGGCCGATTTTCTCGTTCAGGCGGGCTGTAAGTTCATCGGCAAACGGGATTTCAAGACCTTCAGGCACTGAAAAACGGATTTTGTCCCCATCAATCTTCACCTGAAGCCCCAGTACGTTGGAAAAGCAATATCCGTTTTCCTCGGCCATTTCCTGGTAGATATTTTTGACCAGACGGTATCCGCGCAATTTCATGGCATCCGGATCGAAAATGATGTACTCCGGTATGCTCACTCGTGCATAAAGGTTTAGCTTTTCCACCAGGTCTTTGCGCCTGGTTTCTTTTGAAAGGATCTCCAGCACAAAATCAAGACCCTTTCCCTCCCTTAAAACATTCCAACTGCGCCGATGATGGTCAGGCACATTGAAAACCACCAGGAGATCAGGGTAAAAAGCCCGCTCCCCGGGATAGAGGGTGTGCAGGTCGGATGCCACAAAGAGGTCTTTGCCCTGCCCTTTGAAATAACGCCGCAAAACTTCCGTGGCCGAGGCCCTGGCATCAAAATGAAGGGTCGTTTCGCCCATCATGTTGAATTCCCGTTCCAGCGCTGAGATGATCTCTCGCTCTTTTATGTTCTTTTCCGCTTCCGACATTCGATCCCACTCCTCGCGGGTGGGGACCAGCAATGGGTCGTGGTCGGAATTTTCATGGGGGTTCGTGCTCATGATCGCCTCTTCCGTGCAAAATATCCTGCAAGGTTTCTTCACGCCAGAGACTTCCTGGCGGATTGGATGGTTTCAAAAGAGTATAATGGAAAGGGTCCTGCCGGTCAAACGAAATACCCTCCTATGGACGATGAAGAATGATGGGAGATTTTTATTGCGCTTTCAAAAAATCTATTCTATAAAAAATGACAGTTGATTCACTTCTGAGGTTTTTGATGCCCAAACCCATCACAAATTCCAATACCGTGCGCCCCCTCAAGTCCAAAGGCATGGCCACAAGAGCCGCCATTCTGGATGCGGCACACGAAGTCTTCAAGGATACAGGGTACTACGGTTCCTCCATATCAGAGATCAGCAGGCGCTGCGGCGTATCCATGGGGACCTTTTACCACTACTTCAAAAACAAAGAGCAGGTGTTTCTGGAATTAAACGACCAGATCATTTCCCGTTTTCTGGAGCGGGCCGACGCATCACCACCGACTAATTCAAGATTTGAAGGACGTTTACGGCGGGTGATCGGGCTTCTCATGGACCATACCCTGGAGAATTTCGCCTTCCATCGTATTTTGGGAGAATCGGAACTCACCGACCGGGCCACCATCGCCTACTACGACTCCATCACCCAGTATTACCGGGGTTTTTTCCAGAGAGAGATTCAAGCCGGACAGATACGGCCGTTTTATCCGAACGTGCTGGCCGACGGTCTTAAAGGCATCTGCTATTTCAACTCTCTGGACTGGGGAACACTTGACGTAACGCCTTCCCGGGCGGAATTGGTGGAACAAATCACCGATCTGGCAATGAGCGGCATAAACGGTCCCGTCCCGTGGGAAAAATCGGTGGGCTGGACGCTTTTCTCACTGCCTGAGCCGGCTCCGCTGAAGCCCGAAGACAAAGAACCGATGACTAAAGGCGAAAAGACCCGCCAGGCTATTCTGCTGGCAGCGGAAAAGGTGATCGGCCAGAGAGGGATCAATCGCGCCAACATCTCCGAGATTACCCGCGAAGCCGGCGTAGCCCAGGGGACCTTCTATGTGCATTTTAAGAGCAAAAGCGATCTCATCGACGGATTTGTCCGCTATATCAATCATGAAATGCGCCGGGAAATCCAGCGGGCCGTGGCGGGAACCCGGGACAGGCGGGATGTGGAACGAGTGGGGATTCTGACCTTTCTGGAATTCCTTCGGCGACACTGGAAGATCTACCGCGTAGTTCCTGAATGCGAAATGATCAGCAGAGAGGTATCCCAGTGGTACTATCAAACGCTGGTGAAAGGATATATCAAAGGCTTGGAACAGGGCATTGAACGGGGAGAGATTCGCCCTCTCAACGCGACCTTCATAGGTCGATCCCTCATGGGATTCGTCCATTTCATCGGTCTCAAGAAGATCATCTGGAACCCGGACCCCCATCCTGAAAACAGCGGGCAGCTTTTCGAGAACATGATTGAATTCATTCTGTTCGGGGTGAAAGTATCGTAATCCGGAAGCCGGCATCAGCCCTTCAGTAGAAAAAAAACTGAGAATATCAAACGGGTCGCAATTTTCTATTGACAGGGAGAAAAGAATTCTATAAAAAATTGATAGTTGATTCACATTTCAAAGAGAGTATTCTCCATGGTCAATTTGGAAAGTAAAGTAGTGGTGGTAACCGGGGCAAGCTCGGGCATTGGGGCAGCGATGGCCGGCGCCTTTTCCAGGGAAGGCGCCAAGGTCGCCTTGACCGCCAGGCGCTTGGAGCGATTGCGCGAAACAGCCACAAAATGCCCCGGAGAAACCCTCATCGTGCCTGGCGACATCGCGGAAAAGACCGATCGGGAAGCCCTTGTCGCAAAAAGCATGGATCGCTGGGGCCGAATCGATATTCTCGTCAACAACGCCGGACTGGGGTTCTACGGCGACTTTGACTCCACCACGGAAATTCAATGGCGGCAACTTTTCGAAATCAACCTTTTCTCCACCGTCTTCCTGACGCAGACCGTCCTTCCCATCATGATAAAACAAAATCAAGGGCTTATCATCAATATGGCCTCCATTGGAGGCCTCATCGCCCATTCCCGAAATGTGACCCCCTATGTGGCCAGCAAACACGCCCTGATCGGCTTTTCCCGTGGTTTGTCTGAAGACCTCAAAGGAACGGAGATCAAGGTCCTGGCGGTCTGCCCTCACCTGACGGACACGGAATTCTTCACTGTTTCTCCCGGAGCGGAAGAAATGGCTCCTCAGGTGGAAAAATTCAAGACGTTCATGGATACCCCGGACGATGTTGCGGCAGGTGTTCTCAACCAATTGGATTCGGAAAAGCTGGTGGTCTTCCCCACGGCAAAACCGGCCAAGGCCTATGAAAAGCAGAGAGAGCTGTAGTGCCTTATCCAGAAGTCAGAAGTCAGAAGACGGAAGTCAGACCTTAGAAATCAGAAATTAGAATCCTGACTCCTGTATTCTATCCTTAAAAAGACAGAGGAAACCAGATCCGTGAAAACTAAAAATGCTCAGACAGCATTGGTCATAGGGGGCGGATCCGGCATGGGGCGGTCCGCGGCGGCTGCCTTGGGCAGCCTGGGCATCCAGGTCTTTGTGGCGGATCTGGATTTGGAGGCAGCCCGTGAGACCGTTTCAAGCACCCCGGAACTGAAGGGCCGAGGAGATGCCTTCCAAGTGGATATTTCCCGAAGCGATTCAATGGCCACCTTGTTTCAGGCCTTGAAAAAACGTGTAGACAGGCTGGATCTCCTAATTCATACGGCAGGCATGTTGGGGCGTACCATCTTTATCGAAGATATGACCGACGAAGAATGGCGCCGGATGATATCCGTCAACCTGGATGGCACGTTTTACGCCTGTCGGGAGGCGGTCAGATGGATGAAAGGGCACCGAACCGGCCGCATTATCCTCTTCAGCTCCGTGGCTTCCCTCACCCCCACCCCGGGAGCGCTTCATTACAGTGCATCCAAAGGGGCCGTGAACAGGTTCGGGAAAACTCTGGCCAAGGAGGTTGCCAGGTACAACATCCGGGTAAACATCGTTGCGCCCGGTTATATCGAAACACCCATGTTGGATGGCCTTCCCGAGGGGTTCTCAGATTTCATCATCAAGAAAACGCCCCTGCGGCGATTAGGGAAACCAGAGGAAATCAGCGCCCTGGTGGCCTTTCTGGCATCCGCCGAGGCGGATTTTTTTACAGGCCAGGTCTTCAGTCCCAACGGCGGATTTGTGATCTAAAGGAACAGAAGTCAGGAGACGGAATCCAGAATTCAGAATATTGAAATAAGGATGAACGGAAACCAATGAATAAACAGTGGAAACATCTCATAGTGGATCCCCGGGGCGAAATATGCCGGGTTACCATCAACCGGCCCCATGACCGGAACTCCATCAACTCTGAACTTATGAACGAGCTGAT
>JBBSAR010000168.1:0-7932 GCA_038252125.1 Desulfatiglandales bacterium | reverse complement strand
TGTCACGCGCGAGTACCAATAACGACAAGTGCTACAAGTTCGAAATAGTTGGCACGCGAGATTTGGGAGATTTTCTGGGCTTCGTTTTTTTTACCTTTTTTTCCGGTATATCTTTGATCCGGCCCGTCACAAATACAAAACCATCCTTATCCATATAACCGAGATCGCCCGTATGCAGCCACCCGTCCGCCTCCAGCGCCTCCCTGGTCTTTTCAGGCGCCTTGTAATACCCTTTCATGACATTGTCGCCGCGAATCATGATCTCACCCTGTTCTCCTCTCGGCAACTCCTTGCCGGTGGGATCAATGATCTTGGCCGTATTCCCGACAGCAGGCCCCGGAGAACCATATTTCCGTTTGGCAGGGTCCATGGGGTTCGAAAAGACAGGGGCCGCCGTTTCGGTAAGCCCCATGGTTTCGACGATGGAAACGCTGAATTTCTTCTCAAACTCTTTGTGCAGGGATGGCGGGAGCGCGGAAGAAGCCGAGCGCCCGAAACGCACCTGGTCCAGTTTCAGGCCCTTTCCTTCGATTTCCGTTCCACTTGTGAGGTAACTGATTATGGTCGGCACCACGCTGAACCATGTGCATCCGTATTTGGAAATCAGCTCCCAGAAATCGTCGGTCCTGAATTTACGGGGCATGATTACACTCCCGCCGCTTACAAGCGGCGTGACCCCGGTCACCACCTCGCCGTTAATATGGTAGAGGGGCAGGGAACAAAGGGCGCGGTCATCAGCCGTCAGCTCGTGCGCCATGGTAGTGTAGAGCCCACCTGAAACCATATTCTTATGCGAAAGGATAACGCCTTTGGGAACCCCCGTGGTCCCGGAAGTATAGAGCAACAGAGCATCATCCTCTTCCACCAGGTCAGGCAGATCTATGCCGGAAAGGTCCTCCTCCGGGAGGATGGACTTCGCGTCATTGTCGATCTGAATCAACGCAATATCCCGGTTCACTTTTCCGGCGGCCGCTTTTAGTTTTTCCCCGTGTTCTTCGCTAAAGAATACAAGCGTGGTGTCTGAATGATCTAACACATATTCCAGCTGCGAAGGCTGGGCCATCAGATTCAGGGGGGCAACCACGACACCGGCATACATGGTCCCCAAGAAGATTTTTGTCGTCTGGTATCCATTGCCCATCATGAATGAAATTTTGTCGCCCTTCCTGATCCCCCGCTTCATCAGATGTTTTCCAAAGGCAATGGAATCGTCCTTTAACTCGCCATAGGTCAGCTCAAGGCCGGCCTCCGGCGCAATCGCAAAGATTTTATCGGGCTGCTCGGCAGCACGTTTGTCGATGTAATACCTGATTGTACGCATAAAATTCGTCCTTTTCAGTCTCGGCGGTTAAACCTTCATGCCCGGGAAAGCCATGGTAAGACATCACCCGGAGAAAACCGGCGGCATGGAAAAAACTCCTTGACCAGAGGACACAAAAAGCCCTTTATCCAATTAGTATTGCTGGACATCCGGACTTTTCGCGTTGTTGATCCTCTCCCCAAAATGCATATGCGATTTTTAAGCCTGTCCAAAGACAGTCTCCCGGGCGCTGTTCTTAATCTAACTTATATTCATACCCGATCTGAAATGCCTCCTTGTTCCGATTGTGAAACTTCGGGATAATCTCAAGAATACTTTGCAGCATCTTGTCTTTGTCTATTCCCTCAATGACCTGGGCCATAACCCCCAGCACCAGGGTATTGGCGAACAACGGGTTGTCGAATTTTTCAATGGAGAGCGTTTTCGCGGGAAATGATTTTTGCACACATGGGAGACTTTCATCCACCTTGTCTACAAAAGACGGATCATAAATAATGAGACCATCTTCAGCCACCGTATCCTTAAATTTTTGATAAGCCGCACTCGACAGAGCAATGAAGTAGTCCGGTGATTCGCACATGGGACTGTCAATCGTCTTCTCGGACAGAACCACCTGGCTTCGTACGTACCCGCCTCGCATTTCCGTTCCATGGCTCTTCAGCATGGCCACATGAAGTCCCTGTTTTACGCCCGTCTCGCCGACAATCTGCCCTAATCTCACCACGCCCTGTCCACCAAAACCGCTTGCAACTATCTCAACTCGATCTTTCATAAGCTTCCCGTCCTCCTGATCTTATCGATGGTGGAGTGTATCTCTTCGTGGAATTCCCTCCTGGAATTGCTGGCATCATGCCAGATGCCCGTAGCCCATACCGTATCCTCTTTTTCCTGGCCCAGGGGTGCGGCCTGTCTTTGAATCCACCGGTAAATATTGACCTGATTCCTTGATCCAAGCTCCCGGGATGCAAAGTTGGTGGGGCAGGGATAGGGCATGTGAACCAGGGAAAAGCCTCTGTTTAAAATGGCCTTTTTCACGGTTTCCACCGCTACGGCGCCATCCATGGCCACGTGTCGTGCAAGAAACGTGGCGCCTGCCCCTTTGAGGATATGCAAGACATCCATCCCTTCACTCATCAGGTTATGCTCAAACATCCCGTAGGGGCTGCTGTCGGTGTGACTGCCCTGCGGCGTCGTCCAACCGTACTGTCCCCCGGTAGACTGATATCCCAGGTTATCGTTTACAATAACGGTCATATCCGCATTGCACCTGGCCGCGTGTATCAGATGGAGCAGCCCGATGCCGAATGCATCGCCGTCGCCCACGGTCAAAAGAATTTTTTTCTCCGGCGGCAGGGCGATCCGCAAACCTCTTGCAATGGCATAGGCCCGCCCGTGTGTTCCGGCAAAACCATCGCCCTTCCACGTAGCAAAAGTCTGTCGTCCGGCACACCCGATGGAGGTTCCCCATATGATGTCTTTCGTTTCCAGGCCCAGCTCAGCGATGGCCTGTACAACGATCTTATGGTTCATGCCCAGACCGCATCCCGAACATGCCGTACTGGGAATTTTTCTGGAGCGTAAGTACGTCGAAGTCAGTTGTGATGCTTTATATTCCATTACCATGCCTCCAATATCCAACCCTTGCGAGAGAGGGGCTCATTCTTAAGGATTTTTTCAAAAGATTCCAGGAGATCCGGCGTCGTGGGAAGGTCCCCGCAGGTTCCCAGAAAATGCACTTCGGAATCTTTCGGAACCGCGCGCTGAACTTCGCGGACAAGCTGTCCATCCCACGTCAACTCGACGGCAAGGTATTTGGCCTTTTTGTCAAAAAGCTCGTCCGGAAAAGGCCAGATGTTGATCAGCCGCAGGGCCCCCACCTTCATTCCCTGGGCCCGAGCCTTTTCCACGGCCGTATTGACCACGCGAGAAGGGCTTCCAAAAGACACCACGATCAGGTCTGCATCATCCACGAATTTCTTTTCGTAGTGATGGTTGAACAGATCCCTGTGATTGCGCACCTTGTAGATCAACCGGTAGGCATGCTTGTGGTGAGCCTCCACTTCTTCAATATCAAATCCTTCCACTGTAGGCGTCCAGTCTGAGCAGATCCCTCCCGTGTTGTGTCCCATAACGACCGGCGGGATGTCCAGTTCATCGGTAAACGGGTAAAACTCGGGGCCCTGGCATACCTTTCTGGGCCAGGTGCGAAATCCCATTTCCTTCATTTCCTCTTCGGTCTCCGGCACGGTGATATCCTCAAAGCCATCCGTAATCAACTGATCGGCCAAAACCATGACGGGCATACGGAATCTCTCCGACAGATAAAATGCCTCCACCACCATGGCCATGCATTCCTGCGCCGAATTGGGCGCCAGACAGATGGTTTCAAAGTTGCCCCCCTGAGTGGGGTAGCGCATAAGATAGAACTCACCCTGTCCCGGAGCCCCGGTAATGCCGCTCACCGGTCCCACGCGTCCCGAGTTGAGGATAACGAGAGGCATCTCGCATCCCAGTGCCCAGCCGATGGGGTCCGCGTACAGGATAAATCCGGGTCCCGATGTGGCCGTCATGGCCTTATATCCGCCAAGGGCGGCGCCCACGCACATGTGACACGCCGCACACTCATCTTCCGCCTGCAGATAAACACCCCCCACCTGCGGCAGTCGGTAACTCATGGCTTCCGCCAGTTCCGTAGCCGGCGTAATCGGGTATCCTGCGAAGAACCTACAGCCCGCCAGGATCGCCCCTTCGGTAATGGCAAAATTTCCTGTTTCTAAAAACCTTTTCATCTCAGAAACCTCCTCTGTTTCATGCAGTTACTTCAATAACATCGATGGCAAAGTCGGGGCAGGAAAAATAGCATTTAAAGCAGCCGACACACCAATCCGAAGATTTCACTTCCTCGGGCCTGTAGCCCTTGGCATTAAAGAAGTTTGCGGGACCGAATGTATTCACGCCGCAGACCTCCGCGCAATATCCGCACTCCTTGCAGTTCTCCACGTTCAGAACCACCTCGAACTTCCTGGCATCACAACTGAGACAGCGACCGGATTCCCTGGCGATCTGTTCATCCGTCAGGCCCTTTTCCACCTGATCGAATCCTGCGATTCTCTCCCAGGGTTTCAGGAGCGCCATTTCCTGACGGGGTTTTATGGCCACCAGGAACGGCGGAAGCAGCACCTGATCTTCCGGTGTCGCCAGCACTTCCTCGATGTTGCCGTTGCCGCCAAGATACCGGTCAATAGCCGAAGCGGCCTGCCTGCCATGCGCGATGGCGCTGATTATGGAATTAGGGCCGCTGACCACGTCACCGCCGGCAAAAACCCCTTCCTCTCCGGTGGCGAAATCGGTCTCCGTAACGGCTATCCGTCCTCCGCCGCTTTCGATCCCCTTCAACCCGGCTGTAAATCCCAAATCGGCCTTCTGTCCTATGGCCAGAATGATATGGGCAGCTTCCTTTTTCGTGGTAATTTCCTCTTCAAAAGTGGGATTGAACTTCCCTTTGGCGTCAAAGACAGCGCTGCATTTCATCAGCCTGAGTCCGGTGACGGACCCTTCCCCCAGGACCTCCTTGGGTCCCCAGGAGTTATGAATGCGTACGCCTTCTTCTTCCGCCCTGGCGATCTCCCACTCGTGGGCCGGCATTTCTTCTCTCTTTTCCAGACAGAAAAGATCAATATTTTCGGCCCCCAGTCTCTTGGATGTGAGAGCAACATCAATGGCCACGTTTCCGCCGCCCACCACGATCACATCTCCTTTAAACGCAAACTTTTTGCCCAGCGCCACATCCCGAAGGAAGTCCCAACCCCATAAAACGCCTTCCTTTTCAGAACCTTTCAATTCAATTTTTGCGCTTCCGCTGGCGCCGCCGGCAACAAAAACGGCATCGAAATCATCCTTCAATTCCTGGAGGGTGATATCTTTGCCGATGGTGGTATTGCCCTGAAACACAACGCCCTGCTCCAGAATGTCGTTGATATCCTTATCGAGCCTTTCTTCAGGCAGCCGGTAATTGGGTATCCCGTAACGCATGGCGCCGCCCGGTTTAGGAAAGACGTCAAAAATAGTCACGTCCCTGCCTTTGCCCGCAAGATAGTAGGCGGCTGTCAGACCCGAGGGACCCGCCCCCACAATGGCAACTTTCTTGCCCGTTCTTTCCGCCTTTTTCTTTTTCTTCTTCCACGCATCGCCGCCCTTATCTACGGCGGCCCGTTTGATAGCGCGGATGGCGATGGAATCGCCGAACTGTTTGTAGGCGCACACTCCTTCGCAGGGCGCAAAACACGCATCCGCACAGACGGTCGGCAGGGGTAGTTTTTCTCTCAGTACAGCCAGAGCCTCATCGAAATGAAGGTCTTTGACCGCCCGGATATACCTGGCGACATCCACACCGGCCGGGCATGCCTCGGTACAACGCGGTACAATAAAATCTTTTCTTTGAACGGGTCTCAAGTCCATAATATGTCACTCCTCCTCAAAATAATAAAACCACACGGCTTCCGGACTGATATTGGTTTGTGAAATATTTCTTGAAATGATAGGCAAGAACAATGCCATTTCTTTGAAGACCGCGGAAGCAGGCGAAAATGGATAGGGTATCTTATTGAAAGTAAAGAAACAATCTTTTATAAAGACGAAATTGATCAGAAAAAATGGTCCAGAATCAGCGGCTGGAAAATTCCGGGAAACTGTCCGGACAACAGGACATGTTCGACTATTCGGACACTTTTAATATAACCTAAGAAACGACATCAAAGGTTGTGCGCCCGGCATTTTTCATACAGGGTAGATCGTGCAATACCCAGAACTTTGGCCGTTTTGGTCATATTTCCTTTCGTGCTTTTCAACGCCTCCATCAGAACGGTCTTCTCGTGGCAGGCTAATTCCTGAGAAAGGGTATCTCCGGCCATTTTCAGCGCGGAAGCGGAACAGGGGTCATCACTCCTGATTTCATTGGGCAGATGCTCGGGACTCAGGGTATCCCCCTCGGCAAGGCTCACCGCCCGGGCAATTACATTCTTCAACTCCCGAACATTGCCGGGCCAGAGATAGGCTTTGAGGCTCTCCATGGCGGCAACCGTCACCGTGAGGTTCGGTTTATCCATGGACTGGAGAAAATAGTGAATCAAAACAGGGATATCATCGGCCCTCTCCGAAAGGGGGGGAATTTCCACGCTCATGGTATTGAGCCGATAGAAGAGATCTTCGCGAAATTCATTGTGATCAATCATCCCGCGCAAATCCTTGTTGGTTGCCGCAACCAACCGAAAGTCGACGTCGATGGTCTTGATGCCGCCCAGTTTTTCGATGCTTTTGGTCTCCAGGACTCTCAGGAGCTTTGCCTGGGCATTCAGCGGAAGATCCCCGATTTCATCCAGGAAGAGGGTTCCCTGATGGGCCAACTGGATCTTCCCTTCTTTCCCTTTCCGTGAAGCCCCTGTAAATGCACCCGCCTCGTATCCCAGGAGTTCGGACTCGATGAGTTCCCTCGGGATGGCCGCGCAGTTCACGCACACAAAGGCCCCCGCGCTCCGCGGACTCGACAGGTGGATTGCGTGGGCGAAAAGCTCCTTGCCCGTACCTGTCTGTCCCAGAATCAGGACTGAGGATTGGGTCTTCGCATACTTCTCGGCCATCTTTTTCGCATCCATTATCAAACGGCTATTTCCGATAATGGAGTCGAAGTTGTAAGTAGCCGATAGGACGCTGTTCAATCCCCTCTTGTAATGTTTGACTTCCTTTTCCAGAAGGCTGAGTCTTGCAATTAGACTGCCGATCTCGTGGTGATTCTTAAAAACCGTCTGAAGGACCACCCCTATGGTTTCCCCTTTTCGGATAATGGGAACCCTGTTCACCAACAAGGCGATATCCGCACGCAGACTGCAACGCTTCAGGAGCTCCATCTCCCCCGTTTCGACCACCGAAGGAAGTCTCGAATGGGGGAAATAGGTCTTGATATGTTTGCCGATTGCCTTCTCCCTGTCCGTCCCTAACAAATCCGCGTAAAATTTATTCATAAAAAGAATTCTGGCATCTTTATCGCAAAGGATGATCCCCGAATACACATCATCCAGAATCAGTTGAAAAGCCTGCACCAGCTCTTTCATGCTGAAAACGAACTTGTCGTTCAACGAATCATTTAAAACACGGGCCAAATCCGCGGAATCATCAAAAGAAAAACTCTTTTCCTCCACGGTATCCTGAATAGAAATCATTGAATTCTCCCGAGACCGGATTACCCGGTTTGTAAACAGGTATGATAAAAAGCGGTCCGCCCACAACATACCTTTTTTCCTATGCCGCTTTTTTTTGAGAGCATATATTTTAGATATTATCAGTATAAAGAAGTGAGGTGTCAAGGCGGAAAGGTTTTTCTTACAAAGTCAGGGAGAGGCGAACTACGGTTTGCCGGAACCGGGCAATCTCCGAGCGATTCCAGTAGCTCTTAGCAGGAAGGTCAACCCTATTTTCCGCAGGTCACATGACAGATACCCGAGGGCGTTCCAACCGCCCGGGTAAAATACCTGCCCTTGAGCCTTAAAGCCACGTTCACCAGACCTATCAGAACCGGCACTTCCACCAGCGGGCCTATGACCGCTGCGAAGGCCTCC
>JBBSAR010000167.1:0-7959 GCA_038252125.1 Desulfatiglandales bacterium | reverse complement strand
GGCGCCGGAGTCCCTAAAGATGTGAGATAGTTCATGGCTTTTATAAAGGAAATTAACGGGGACAATGGCCACTCCCATCTTGGCCAGGGCGTAATAGGCCATAACGAATTCGAGGCTCGACTGCATCATCAGAATGCAGGTATCCCCCGAAGCAAGACCAAGGGAGGTTAGCCTGCGGGCCAGGGAGTTGACCCTCCGGTTGAGTTCCTGAAAGGAGACCTCTTCCCCTTCAAATCGCAGGGCAATGCGCAGGGGAACTCTTTCCGCCGAATTTTCGAGAAGCATGGCAAGGTTCATGATTTTTCCTTTTGCTTCATTGTACCGTCTTCATTGTATTCATACCATCCCTTGCCGGTCTTTCGGCCTAACTGGCCTGCCGTTACTTTTTTTCGCAGAAGCATGGGGGGATACCACCGGGGGTCGCCCGTCTCACGATACATGGCCATCATGGCCCCATAGGTAATATCCAGCCCTACCATATCCCCTGTTTCGAAGATCCCCATTTTGCGGCCCGATGCCAATTTCAACCCCTTATCTATATCTTCCACCGTGGCCACGCCCTGTTCCACCAGGCGCATGGCCTCCATGGTAGACGGAAAGTTGATCCGGTTGATAACGAAACCGGCCACATCCATATTGACCATGATAGGCTCCTTGCCGATCCGCAGAGCGAACTCCCTGCCCCGCTGAGCCGTCTCGTCAGAAGTTGCCAGGCCTTTTATCACTTCGACAGCCTTCATCATTGGCGCCGGACTGAAGAAATGCAACCCCAGAACTTTTTCCGGCCTGCCGGTGACAGCCGCCAGTTCCGTAATGGAGATAGCGGACGTATTGCTCGCGAGAAGGGCTTCCGGATTTGCCGCCTTATCCAAATTTTTAAACACTTCCCGTTTCAGTTCCAGATTCTCGAACACGGCCTCAATCAGCAGATCGGCGTTTCCGGCATCTGAAAAATCCGTCACGGTCCGAACCCGCTTCATGACGGTTGCCCCGTCCTCAGCAATCTTTCCTTTTTCGAAAAACTTGTTTAAAGACCATTCCATGTTTTTGACGGCCCTTTTGAGGGCCTCCGGATCAATGTCATAGAGCAGCACCTCAACGCCTGCCTGGGCGCAAACCTGTGAAATCCCGCTGCCCATAAGGCCGGATCCCACCACAAATACTTTATTTACCGTCATGTTTCGTCTCCTTAATATGCGGAATGGATTCTCTAAAATGGACCTTTTCAAGGCCATCAATCCTTGGTCAACTCCCGGGCGATCACCATTCTCTGGATCTCGCTGGTTCCCTCGTAGATGCGATAGAGCCTGAGATCCCGATAGAATCGTTCCACCGGGAAATCCTTCATGTATCCCATGCCCCCGAAGATCTGTACGGCGTTGTCCGCCACGCGACACGCCATTTCCGTACAGAACAGCTTGGCCATGGAGGCCTCCTTGATCACCTTCTTCCCCTGGTCTCTGGACCAGGCGGCGTGGTAGAGCATCTGCCTTGCGGCGTAGATCTCCGTGGCCATATCGGCTAACATGTTCTGGACCGACTGAAACCGGGCGATCGGTTTTCCAAATTGAACCCGTTCCTTTGCATAAGCCACACAAAGCTCCAACAGCTTCTGAGCGGAACCAAGCGCACAGGCGCCCATGGTCAGACGGCCCTTATCCAGAACGCGCATGGCCGTCTTGAATCCCTCCCCGATCATGGCTTCACCGCCAATGACATTTTCAACGGGAACCCGACAGTTATCAAAGATCAGCTCGCTCGTATGGCTGCCGCGCAACCCCATTTTCCGTTCAATGGTTCCGGCATAGAAACCGGGCGTGTTTTTTTCCACCGCAAAGGCGGTGATCCCGCCCCGAGCCCTTTTAGCTTTATCGGTCACCGTTACGACAGTGGCCAGATCGGCGATATCGCCGTTGGTGATAAAATGCTTCAGACCATTGATGACAAAATGATCGCCGTCCCGTTCCGCTGTAGTCTGCACGTTGGCGGCATCCGAACCAGCCTCCGGTTCGGACAGAGCAAAACAGGCGGTCCACTGGCCGCTGGCGATCCTGGGCAGGTATGCCTGCTTCTGCTCTTTGCTGCCGTCAAACAGGATGCCCATGGAACCGATGCCGTTGCTGGTCCCTATGCGGGAGCGAAAGCAGGCATTGGTCTTGGTAAGCTCTTCATAAACCAGGCATTCACCAAAGGTTCCCAGTCCGAGCCCCCCGTATTCCTCGGGGATGGCCAAACCGAACAAACCCAACTCCCGCATCTTTTGAACAATCTCCTCCGGGATGTTGTCCTCTTCTTCTACTTTTCTGGAAATGGGCTCAAGATCCTGTTTCACAAATCGAAGGATCGTCTCCTGCATCATCCGCAGATTTTCCGGTATTTCAAAATCCACCACGCCCTCCTCAATATTAAATTTCAATTATCCAAATCGAAATCGCCATCCTATCGGTATCGAATTCCGTCTCGATCACACCGCGTGTTTCAAGGCCTAAGACAGCATCCAAAAATGATTGCAAGAGCGGGGCCATATTCGTATAGCACCACCTATCTAATAGAAATTGCTAAATAATGGAAGAAAGGCATTTAGAATGGGAGAGATCCACAAGTTTAAAGGGAGAAATAATGTCGATAATGTTCTACAGAGCCAAGGATTGAATCGCGATCTCCGCACGTAATACGTTGAAAAGGATGGGCAAATAAAAGGGGTATATTTTTCTACATGTAGAATATATTATACGTCAATCTCATGTCGTTTCAATTTCTGGTATTGACCGGTCCGGTGCTTGCCCAGGATCTTAGAGGCCTTTGCTTTGTTGCCCCCCGTGTACCGGAGAGCCTCCACAATCGCGCGCTTTTCGGCATCGGCAAGGATATTTCGCAAAAGCCCTATGCGGTCTACGTTCCCGCCTTCTTCACCATAGAACTTTCGGATCCGTTCGGGCAAGTCTTCCACGGATATCTGCGGCCCTTCGGCAATGTTCATGGCCCGTTCCAAGGCGTTTTTAAGCTCCCTCACATTTCCCAGCCATGGATACTGTTTGAACAGGGCCATGGCCTCAGGGGAGATCCTGCTGGGAATCAAACGCCGTTTTTCCCTCAGGATGGACAGCAGATAATAGGCGATTCTGGGAATGTCTTCCTGCATCTCCCGGAGGCTGGGGGTCCTGATATGAAAGATGTTCAGGCGGTAAAAGAGGTCGGAACGAAAACGGCCTTCTTTAATCAAGCCGGCCAGATCCTGGTTTGTGGCGGCGATAACCCGAAAATCAAGCTTGATGGGCTTTGTGGCCCCGATTCTCTCCACCTCGTGTTCCTGAAGCACACGCAACAATTTCGCCTGCATGGGAAGAGGCATATCCCCTATTTCATCCAGAAAAATGGCCCCATGGTCGGCCAGCTCGAACTTGCCGGGTTTTCCGCGTGCCCTTGCGCCCGTAAAAGCCCCCCCTTCGTAGCCAAAAATCTCACTCTCGATCAGCTCGTGGGGTATGGCCGCGCAGTTCACCTTGATAAAGGGGCCCTCGGCCCGCCTGCTGTTCTGATGGATGGCCTGGGCAAAGAGTTCTTTCCCAGTGCCCGATTCGCCGGTAATGAGCACGGAGGCATCGCTCGTGGCGGCCTGCACCCCACGTTTTCTGGCCACCCCCATGGCGTTGGATTCACCGATGATCTTTTCCCAGGCCTGACGGCCACCCTCAAAAGAGGAGACCTCGGAACGGTAATACTGCACCTGTCCCTCAAGAATCTCTATCCGGCGATAGAGGTCTTTAAGCTTGTCCATCTGGTGAAACATAAGTTTTCCCAACACACCGATGACATGGCCCTCTGGGTCTTTCAGTGGAATTCTTGCAATGATCCGCTGCCGATCTCCTATAAAGAAGGTCTTGCCGATTTCGGCTTTGCCGGTCTCGAGGACCTCAAGCATCCGGGTTTTTTTGACCACTTCGGTAATGTGCTTTCCAATGGCCTCTTCCGGTTCCATGGCATAGCCCTTTTCTTTGGTGTTGTGCCGGCTCATGAATCGGACAATGCCATCCCTGTCGATGACGATAGGACACTCGTAAGGATTGTCCACAAACGCATCGAGAAGACGACTGTCAGTTTTTTTGACCCACTTGGGGTGTAGATCATTTTTCATCTTTCTCCCATCCTTTACGCTCGTACTATGTACAGTGAATCTTGTATTGTCAATAATGTTCCCATGATCAGCAAACAAGAATAGGTTCGGTCTGTTTCTTGGAAGGCAGTGAAAAAAGATCCGATCCCGCCCGGATTCTTAATATGGAATACCATTTTCATTATCGATTATAGGGATGGACAACAAGAAGACAGAGGGAAAAATGTTTGACAGGCCTACTCTTCGGCGATACCATAAAATCACAATTAACAACCATATTTTATGCATTATACGGAGAATGGTAATCATGGTGAAGGAGAACCCTACGAAACAGAATCCATTTCGAGTTTTTACGCGGCATGCCGGAGGCCTCACAACCGGATTGGTGGAGTCACAAGACGGCGCCCAGATCTATGTGGAAACCAGGGGAGAAGGCCGCCCCATTCTGCTTGTTCACGGCTGGACCATGACCGGCAGATTCTGGTGCAGACAGATGGAGACGTTATCCCGACAATTCCAGGTGGTGACCATGGACCTGCGGGCCCACGGCAATTCCGGAAAAATCCTTCACGGACATACGCTGCCCCGGTACGCGGACGACATACGTGCGGTCATAGAGGCATTAGGGCTTGAAGGGACGACACTGGTGGGATGGTCTCTGGCGGGTCCCGTGGTCCTGGAATATTGGCGCCGATTCGGCGACCTTCACATTGCAGCCATGGGATTGGTGGAAATGACCCCTTTTCCTTTTTCCCCTGAGGACTGGAATTCCCATGCGCTGAAAGGATACCGGTTTGATGGCATGAATCTCTCCTTCAACAACCTTCAGGCCGACAGACAAGCCTTTGCGGAAAAATTCATTCACAGCATGTTCAGGGAAGGCCGAACCCCGCCGGAAGATCTGCCGTGGATGCTCGAAGAGCACCGGAACACACCCACCCCTGCAGCCATGGCCATCTATTCCGATTATCTAATGCGGGACTACACCGAAGTTCTGCCCACCGTCTCTGTGCCGACCCTGGCCGTATACGGCTGCTCGGATCATCTCTGCTTCGGGGCTGAAACAGGCCGGTATGTTTCTGAAAAGATCCCCAACGCCCGTCTTGTTCTCCTCGACAAAAGCGGGCATCTGCCCTTCTATGAACAACCCGCCGAATTCAACAAGGCCCTTGCGGCGCTCGTGGAAAGCATTTGATCAACTCCTTATTTGGTGATTCCCGGTTTAAAATGGAATGTGTTTTTAATCTGATTCAGTCATGGAGATAGCAATGGTCGATCTGCAATGGGGAATGAAGCCCCATAAACCCAAAGCAATCATGCTCGCCAAGCGTCAGTTGGCCGAGTTCGTCTGGGATGCCGTAAATCTGGAAGGTTTAAACTTCACCCTCCCTGAAATCCAGACGTTGCTGGACGGCATCACCGTTGGCGGGCACAAGTTGTCCGATCAACAAATCGCTGTCAATCAGGGCAATGCGTGGAGAACCCTTTTTCAATGGCTGGGACAGGATGCCTTTGAAATCACGCTTGAAAGAACGTGCGCACTGCATGCCGTAGCCGGTAAGGAGGAAGCTCTGGAGTGGGGCAAATTCCGATCGAGCGGCGTCACCATCGCCGGCACGGACTATATGCCGCCCGAGGCGGAACAATTGCCGGATCTTTTCCGCGAAATGACCAAGAAGACGTTTGAAATGCCGGATATATATGATCAGGCCATCTACCTCTTTCTTGCCATGGCCCGGCATCAATTCTTTTATGATGTCAATAAACGGATGGGGCGCTTCATCATGAATGGTCATCTGCTAAAAAACGGATATCCTGCAATAAATGTCCCGGCCAGGAGACAGTTGGAGTTCAATGAATTGATGTTGCGTTTTTATGAAACGGAAGATCAGAAACCCATGAATACCTTTATGCGTTCTTGTCTCGATGAAAGAATCGTCAAAATAATGAAGGAAGAACCGGTATCCCGTTCCGAGTAAAATCGCTGTATATCCTGCCATCAAATAAACGTGCCAGATCCGCTCACTGCGCTTCCTTCCCGCCAGTAAAGGCCATGTTGGCGGAGTGCTTGACTCGAGCTGGGTGGAGCCTGATCGCAAGACAGCCCTCCGTATTTTTCAACTGATGACAAACATCCGACGAAATACTACCATGGCATTCCATTTGGAGTACAAATAATATTCTCCAAATCATAGATGGTTATTCTGAAGGGAAAACACTCGCCATGAAGATAAAGACATCCATCACCATCTCCGAAGATATTCTTCAGGAAATATCAGTTCCAGATGAACGTACCGGCTATGAAAGATCTTTTTGATGGGAATGAAGAACTCGTGGGGCTTTCGGCCATACCATTGTATGTGCGGGAGGTGTTTCTGCCATAGTGAATCAAGAATTCCGGGCGGCATTGGGACAGTCGGATTACGCAGGGCCTGAACGGAAACCGGTAAAATTCCTTTAAAGTCCCCCTTTGGCAAAGGGAGATTTAGGGGGATTTGTTTAAGTTAGAACCAGGCCGCATCTTTCACATCTCTAACGCAATGCTGTTGCCGAATGTTTTCCAGGAAAGGACTTTTCCATCTTGCCTTTGCTGATCCATCAAGCCTGCGTAAACAAGAAACATCTCTTTCCCGTCCATTTCGGATATCCTGGACCAAAATCGAAGGCCTTTAAAAAAATCTTCAGTTACCGTTTTCCCGGATTTTATTTCAATCGGAATGAGCCTGTCGCCCTGATCTACAATGCAGTCGATCTCATGGCCGGAGTTGTCGCGCCAAAAATAGATATTGTCCTTTAAACCTCTGTTTAATCTTCCCTTTAAGAGCTCTGAGACCACCCATGTTTCAAAAACATGTCCTCGGGATGCGTGCGTCATCAGGACTTCAGGAGAAACAATACCAAGGAGGTAGCAGAGAAGGCCTGAATCGTAAAGATAGAGCTTCGGACTCTTGATCAGTCGCTTGTTAAAATTCTGATGATGCGGTTTTAAAAGATATACGATGTAGCCGGCTTCGAGAATGGACAACCATGACTTCGCCGTGTTGTGGGTGATCCCACAGTCATCTCCAAGCGAGGACAGGTTGAGAATCTGCCCTGAACGTGCAGCGCACATTTTGAGAAATCGCTGGAAGATAGACAAATCGGTAATGTTCTTTACCTGTCTCACATCTCTTTCCAGATAGGTGGTCACATAGTTGGTATACCACTGTTGAGCATCCAGACCTCGGTCATAAATCCGCGGATACGATCCGGTAAACATCAGCGCTTCGATGGAATCCGGCGCCATTCCCGCCTCATCCAATTCGGAAAATGCCAGCGGAAGAAGCTCCAGGATGCCAACCCGGCCTGCCAAGGACTGAGTGATTCCCTGCATCAGTCCGAAATTGAACGAACCGGTCAAGACATAAATGCCTTCTTTGCCGATATTGTCCACGTGGGTTTGAATATAAGAAAAAAGGTCGGGGGCGCGTTGGATCTCGTCCAAGATGACGCGTTCAGGATAGGCGGCAATAAAACCGCGCGGATCGCGCAGGGCATATTCCCGAATATCCGGTTCTTCAAGGGACACATAGGTCCACTCAGGGAAAACAGCCTTTACCAGGGTTGTTTTTCCCGACTGTCTCGGGCCGGTTATACTCACGACCGGGTACTCTCCGGAAAGATTTTGCAGTTTTGAGCCAATTTTTCTTGTTATCATAACTGCATGTTAGACGATATCTTACATTTTGTCAATTCGATTTACAATTTGCTATGAGGTGCTGAAATGCCCTCCCGAAAGATGCGTTACTCATCTCCATCGGCAAATGCCGTTGTGCAAAGCCTCTATAACCCTGTCATACATTTCT
>JBBSAR010000166.1:0-7985 GCA_038252125.1 Desulfatiglandales bacterium | reverse complement strand
TTTTGAGCCATTTCTGCTTTTCTTTGAGGCTCTTGACCTGGTCCATGGGGAACCACTGAAACGGGGTGAAGGGCTTGGGCACAAAACAGTTGATGCCCATCCGGATCTGTCCGATGGTCCCTCGCGAGGCCGATTCCTTTACCATATGGTGCTTTATGACCTTTACGAGATGTAGTATCCCTTCGATATCTTCCCGGGTTTCTGTGGGCAGTCCCACCAGAAAATAGAGTCTTAAAGAAAAGTCGTCTGTTCCGGATATGAGTCGGACGGACTCGATGATCTGGTCTTCCGTGAGATGTTTGTTGATGGTCTTTCGCAATCTTTCCGTTCCTGCTTCAGGAGCAATGGTCACGGTATGCTGGCCCGTTTCCCGAAGATTCATAAGAAGTTCCCGTGTGAGGGATTCGGCCCGCAAGGAAGACCCGGAGAACCTGCAGCCGGCATTGATGATCATGGTCATCAGATCATTGATTCCCGGGACATCGGATACGGCCGCGCTCAGCAGTCCCAGCTGTCTTTTCTTTTCAATGGAATCCTGGATGCATGTGCGCAGCATGGAATCCTCATAGACCCGCGGAGGTCTGTATACATATCCTGCCGCACAGAACCGGCAGGAGTGTCCACACCCCCTGCCTAATTCCAACAAAACCTTATCTCCAAATTCGGTGTCGGGCGTAATAATGGAAGAGACAGGCCTGCAGTTTCCTGAAAAGCCCCCCTCCGCGGAAAAAGCGACGCGGATTTTTTCAGGGATTCCTTGCATATCCGGCGTAAAATCTTTTATTGTTCCGTCGTTTCCATAGTCAACCCGGTAAAAGGAAGGGACATAGACCCCGGAAACATTTCGAGCGAGATGGAGAAGGGTTTCTTTCTTGGACGCGCGTCCCGTTCCGAAGGCAAGCAGGCAGGTCAGAAATTCTTTCAGGCAGGTCTCTGCCTCACCCAGCAGAAACAGATCCATGAACGACGACAGCGGTTCCGGGTTCATGAAAGTGGTGATTCCCCCTGCCATGACGACCGGGTATCTGTTTCCTCTTTCTTCAGATGTCAGGGGGATTTTCCCCAAATCCAGTATCTGCAGGATATTGGGGAAATCGTTTTCAAAAGAGAGAGAAAAGGCCACCAGATCGAAATCATGCAGGGGGCGCTGGGTCTCCAGCGAAAAAAGCGGTTTTCCCGTTTGAAGATAAAGAGACATCTCCGTCCCTTCGGGCATGAAAAACCGCTCCGCGACAACCGCGGGGTCTTTGTTGAAAAGCCCGTAAACAATCTGGAATCCAAGGTTCGACATTCCAAGGTGATAGGTACTGGGGTATACGAGGGCAACGGTGAGTTTGCCCCCCCAGTCCTTGATTACCGTTCCTTCTTCCCTGGATAGTTTGTCGCGATAAAGGGAAATGATTCTCTTGTACACGTCTTGGATTCCAGGATTTAGTTAATCGGGTTTCACTCTCAGAAATGTGGGATAATCCAAGCCATCCTTAAACTTAAACTTGTCGAAAAGACCTTTCTTGGATTTCTTTTTCCCTTCGTTCTCCTTGCTTGAGAGATTGATCTTCTCCCTTTGAAAGGTCGGCATATCAAGATTCACGCCATCTCTCCTGACCGTCCAGTCGCTTTGAAGCTCCTCGGTGGTGGCCTGTCTGATATTCACCACTTTTTGAGGACTTTTGATTCGATCCATCATCCCATCATCTTTCAACGAAGGCAACGAAGGCCGCTTTTTGGTCTCTATTATTTTTTCAACCGGGCCGTCTATTCCGGTGGCAATGACCGTGATCAATACTTCGTCCTGGAGATTTTCGTCGAAGACCATGCCGAAAAAGACTTCCGCATTGTCGTTCACTTCATTTTTTATATAGTTGCAAGCCTGGTCCACTTCATCCCAGGTCATATCCGGAGGTCCTGATATATTGATGAGCAATCCTTTGGCGCCTTCAATGGAAATGTCTTCAAGCAATGGGCTGTTGATGGCCATCTGTGCGGCTTCGCAGGCCCTGCCTTCCCCGCTTGCTTTTCCCATTCCCATAAGAGCGGAGCCATTTTTCTTCATGACGTTTTTCACATCGGCGAAGTCCAGATTGATATAGCCCCGGTTGATGATCAGATCGGAAATTCCCTTTACGGCCTGCAGCAAAACATCGTCCGCTTTGGTGAAAAGTTCCATGAACGGGGTCGCCTTTTCTCCCAGGGTTTTCAGCCGCTCATTGGGAATGATGATCAGGCTGTCGACTTGTTCTTTCAGGGCTTCAATCCCTTCCATGGCTCTTTTCATCCTGGTTTTTCCTTCAAACTCGAATGGCTTGGTAACCACCGCCACAGTGAGTGCTCCGCTTTCCCTGCACTCGCGGGCCGCTACGGGGGCGGCCCCTGTTCCCGTCCCTCCTCCCATTCCCGCGGCCAGAAAGACCATGTCGGAATGCCTGATGCATTCCCTCAGTTCATTAATGCTTTCCTCGGCGGAAGTTTTGCCTACTTCCGGGTCGGCGCCGGCCCCCAGCCCCATCGTAACGGCAGGGCCAAGCTGAATTTTCTTTGAGCAGCAGGAACGCTCCAGGTCCTGGCAATCCGTGTTGGCTACCAAGAACTCAACGCCCCGCAGGTTGGAATTGATCATATTATTGATGGCATTGTTGCCTGCTCCTCCAATCCCCAAGACTTTTATTCTGGCGTTATACCCGCCTCTTTCCGCTGAATCATCCACAAATTCAAATTTCATGATCTTGTCCCCCTTTCTTGTCCTTTTTACAATCCCCTGATGTTGTGTTATCCATTATATGATTTCCCGAAACCACTTTTTCATTCTTGACATGACGAGATGAAAGATATTGGTGTCTCTTATTCTGAATTTCTTTTTCTTTTCCATGGCCTTGGCTCCGTGGAGGACAAGACCCACCGCTGTTGCATACATGGGCTGGTTGACGAGTTCCGTGAGCCCGGTTATTCCCCGCGGGTAGCCTATCCGCGCGGGGGCATTGAAGATTTGTTCCGCCATATCGCTCATGCCCGGAAGTTCCGCCGATCCCCCTGTAACGACAACTCCCGAACTTGCCATTTCCGCGTACCCCGAGCTGATCAGTTCGCTGTAAATGAGGGTGAAGATCTCTTCAATTCTCGGTTCAAGGATCTCCCCCAGGATTTCCCGCGATAAAATTCTGGGTTTTCTGCCCCCGACTCCTGGGACCTCTATGGTTTCATCTTTGCCGATCATGGAAGAGAGGGCGCAACCATATTTGATTTTGATCTTTTCGGCCTCAATCTGAGGTGTTCTGAGACCTATGGCAATGTCGTAGGTAAGGTTGTCGCCGCCGAGGGCCAGTACGGAGGTGTGCTTGATCACTCCCCGCGAGAGAAGGGCCAGATCGGTGGTTCCGCCCCCGAAGTCAATGAGTGCGGTTCCCAGATTTCTCTCCTCCTTTGCCAGCACCGCTTCGCTGGATGCAAGGGATTCAAGAACAATATCATAGACATCCAGGCCTGCTCTATTGGCGCATTTGATGATGTTCTGCGCGGAAGTAACCGCCCCGGTCACGATATGCACCTTGGCTTCCAGGCGAACCCCGGCCATCCCCAAAGGGTCTATGATTCCATCCTGGTCATCCACGATGAACTCCTGGGCGAGGGTGTGGATCACTTCTCTATCCATGGGAATAGCCACCGCGCTCGCAACCTCGATCACACGAGCGATATCTTTCTTGGTGACTTCCTTTTCCTTGAGATCAATGACCCCGAGAGTGTTAAAGCCTTTAATGTGACCGCCGGCAATGCCTGCATATACGGAGCTGATTTCACAACCGGCCATGGTCTCCGCTTCTTCAATGGCTTCTTTAATAGAATTGACGGTGTCTTCGATGTTGATGACGACCCCTTTTCTCAAGCCCTCGGAGGGGTGACTGCCCATGCCGATGATCTCTACCCCGTCCTGGTGCACATTGCCTACCATGGCGCATATCTTGCTCGTCCCTATGTCCAGACCTACAATGATTTGGTCGGTCATCGTTTTTCTTCCTCTTTTCTCTTTTTATCCGTTCTTAAAGGAAACAACCGCGCCATCCATATAATTGAGATCAATGCAATTGATTTGTTCCATCTTTCCTGTTTTGGCAAGATGCTGAGCGACCTTTCGAAGTCCATTCATTTGTCCTTTCAGATGATCCCATTTAAATCTGACTTCGGCCTTGATGTGCTTGAAATAGAGTGACATGTCATTGTTGTTCCTAACATGGATCTCGGAGACCTGGTTCAGACACAAGGGTTCGGCCTCCACAGCTAAAATGTCTATGACATGGGCGGCATTTTTAAGCAATTCCAGTGATTTTGTCATGTTTTCAGGGACGCCGGTGATCAGGGGGAAATCAACACTGTCCTGTCCGTCGACCTCTTTGAATATTTCTCCATATTTGTTCATGTAATACATCCGGTCCATGACGACCAGCGCAAGCGGTTCCTGCCTTTCCGCATCAATGATCAAGGTGTTCGGGAACTGTCTCTCCAGTCTGACGGACCGTATCCAAGGGTGTTTTTCTATCTCTCTTTTCAGGTCATTGAGGTTGATTCCAAGCAAACTCTTGTCTGAATCAAGACCATGAAGCGCAATGATTTCCGCCTGGAGTTCTTCTTCGATCCCCGTTATTCGCACCTCCTCCAAGCGCATATACGGAGAGGAAAGCAGGTATTGATAGAGCGCTAAAAAGGAAAAACTTACGACCGCCACAAACGAAATAAGAAGGAAAATCTTCAGCAGCGCGGAACCTGCGCCACGGATCGCCCTGAGGGTGGAAGAGAGGATTTTCGTCTTATCCGTCATTCTCCGACCACCTGGACTTCCAATTCCAGATCGACTCCGAAATCTTCCCTCACGCTTTTTTTTGCCAGATCGATGAGCGCAAGAATGTCTTTGGAACTTGCATTCCCTGTATTTACAATGAAATTGGCATGTTTTTCTGAAATCATCGCCCCGCCCATGCGAGCCCCCTTCAGGCCTGCCTTTTCTATGAGCCTCCCAGCGAAATCCCCCGGAGGGTTTTTGAATATGGAACCTGCGCTGGGATACTCTAAGGGTTGGTTTTCCTTTCGTTTTTTGAGGAAATTCGCCACGCGTTCCGAAACCTGTTTTGGGGCCGCTTTCTCCACTGCGAAACAGATGCGGGTGATGAGGTTGCCTTTTTCCATCTCTAATTTGCGATAGGAAAAGTTCAGTTCAGTCCTTGTAAGATGAATCTTCAATCCCATGGGTGTGACCGTCTCTATGTTCAGCACATGCTCGCAGATTTCTTTCCTAAAGGCTCCGGCGTTCATGAAAACAGCGCCCCCCAGGGTTCCCGGAATGCCTGCAAGAAATTCCATGCCGGAAAGGCCCCGGACCTTGCACCACTGGAGGAAGTCCCTGATGGAAAGACCCGCTCCCGCAAGAAGTCGCGGTTCGCGGCTGTCATCCAATTGCAAATCCCTGAGCTTTCCACCAAAACGAATCACCATTCCTTTGAGTCTGTTATCTCTTACGACCAGGTTGCTTCCTCTGCCAATAACCATGCAGGGGAGGCCTTCTTCAAGAAGCCACGGCAGGAGTCGGCAAAGTTCTTCCTCTTCAAAAACTTCGAAAAACGCATCCGCCTTTCCCCCTGTTCTGAACGTGGTGCATCGGGTCATCGCATGGTCAAAGGAAACCCGATCTTTGAACATTTTAATCAGTTGCTTTTTCTGCTCCTCATTCATGGCGAATCAGCCAACGGCACAAAGTTTTCCCGGTCTGTTCAGAATTTGTATTCCTAACTGATAAATATTTCCGGCCCCGAGGGTCAGCAGGAGGTCTCCCGGTCGGATCATCGCGAGGATGGCCTCGATCATCTCTTCCTCGCCGGAAAAAGGCTGAACTTCCTTGTGACCGTGATCCCTTATGCCCTGTACAAGATTTTCGGAATTCACGTTTTCAATCGGCTCTTCTCCAGCGGAAAATATGGGCGCCACCAGCAGGACATCCGCATCGTTGAAGCTGATGGCAAAGCGATCGAAAAGCGCGCTTGTCCTCGTAAATCTGTGGGGCTGAAAAGCGACCACCAGTCTTTTCTCCGGCCAGCATTCTTTTGCGGTTTTGAGTGTGGCGGCGATTTCCGTGGGGTGGTGCCCGTAATCATCGAGGAACAGAATCCCTTCCCTTTCCCCCTTCACCTGAAAACGCCTTGCAAGGCCCCCCAATGCCTTGAGTCCTTCTCTGATCACCTCCATATCCAGGTCCAGTTCGAGACCAACGGCCGTAGCGGCCAAGGCGTTCAAAACATTGTGTTCTCCCGGCATTCCCACGGAGATCCTGCCGAGAGAATTCCCGTGCAAGGTAATCTCAAAGCTCGTTCCCGCTCTTTCCTTGCTCAGATCCTTTGCTCTCAAATCCGCTTGCGAACTCATGCCGTAGGTGATGTGGCGTTTTTTGAGATGGGGGATAATTCCCTGAATTTCCTCGTTGTCAAGACACAATACGGCGACCCCGTAAAACGGAACCTTGTTGATGAAATCGGTGAAGGTCGTCCGGATTGCGTCCATGTCTCCATAATGGTCCAGATGCTCCTGATCCATGTTGGTCACGACTGCAATGGTAGGAGACAGCGCAAGAAAGGAGCCGTCGCTTTCATCGGCCTCGGCAACCAAGATCTCCCCCTGCCCGAGCTTGGCATTGGATCCGCCCCAGATATCCAGCCTTCCGCCGATCACGACGGTGGGGTCCATGTTCCCCTTGGTGAGGATGGATGCGACCATGGAGGTCGTGGTTGTTTTTCCGTGCGCACCCGCAATCGCCACGCCATATTTGAGCCGCATGAGCTCGGCCAACATCTCCGCCCTGGGGATTACCGGGATGAATCGACTCTTGGCCTCCAGGACCTCGGGATTGGTCTTTTGCACCGCGGAAGAATAGACGACAACATCCGCGCCTTCCACCTGTTCCGCTCTGTGTCCCCGGTATACGACTCCGCCTAGTTCCGTGAGCCTTTTGGTTACGGCCGTATCTTTGAGATCCGACCCGCTGACCTCGTAACCCAGGTTGATCAGCAGCTCGGCAATGCCGCTCATGCCGATGCCTCCGATCCCCACAAAATGAATATGTTTTGCTTTTCCGAACTGTTTCATATCCTTAAGGCCTCTAACTCATCGACAATTCTTTTTGCCGCATCGGGACGGTAAATGAGTCCGGCTCTTTCTCCCATTTCCTCAAGAGCAGCCCTGTCTTCCATGTATTTTGTAAGAATCCTTTTGAGACTTTCTCCGTTCAGGTCTTTCTGGTGAAGCATCTCGGCCCCTCCGATGTCCACCAGGGCGTTTGCATTGGTCTCCTGATGGTTGTTTGCCGCAAAAGGGTAGGGGATCAGTACGGAAGGCTTCCCCAGTGCCGCCAGTTCAAAGATGGTCGTCGCCCCCGCCCTGCCGACAACCATGTCGGCGAATCCGTACGCCTTTGCCATTTCCTGTATAAATGGGACCACTTCCGCTGACGACCCGCTGTCCGCATAGGCTTTGCGCACTCTTTCAAAATCGATCTCGCCGGTCTGATGGATTACCCGAATGTTTTTTCCTGCCGTTTTCAATCGGGTCAGGGTCTCCACAAATGCCTCGTTCACCGCCCTGGCCCCCTGGCTGCCGCCCACAACTAGTACGTGGAATGCGTCTCCGTCCTCAGCCCTTTTTTCGACACCCTCTAAAAGCTCCTTACGGACCGGATTGCCGGTGAGCACCGTCCGTTTCGATTTCAAAAAGGGTTCACATGCTGAAAAAGAAATGAATGTGCGATCGACCATCCGTGCCAGCAAGCGATTTGTGAGACCGGGGTAGGAATTCTGTTCGTGAATGGCCGTAGGAATTCCCATCCCTTTGGCTGCGAGACAGAATGGTCCTGAAGAATATCCCCCTACTCCCAGGACAACCGACGGAGAAAAGCGCCTGATGATGGCCGCGGATTGCAGGATGCTTCGCGGAATTCCCATCAGAACGTTCAATCC
>JBBSAR010000165.1:0-7987 GCA_038252125.1 Desulfatiglandales bacterium | reverse complement strand
GGGGGAGAGGAAGGGCGGGTCATCCTGGCAAGGATGACGCCCAAATAAGTATGAGTGGTTTGAACGCTGGAATGCCATCTTGCCGATTAGAGTCCTGCCTGTCGTGAATCCGGACCGGATTCTTCCCTCCCATGACTCTATTCTCCTTGAACCCTTGCCTTGATTTATGGAACCAAAAGGCTTACAATGATGGCCAGAATAATTGGTAGGGGGTTTTGCCGATGGGCGAAAACGAGATGAAAATACTTACATATCCGGACCCGGTTCTGAAAACCAGTGCCAGTCCCGTAAATGAAATAGATGGCGAGTTGCAAAATATTATCGACAGGATGATTGAAACCATGTACATCGCCCCGGGCATAGGCCTTGCGGCAAATCAGGTGGGGCTGCTTAAACGGGTTATCGTATTTGATTGCAATCCCCGTAAGGAGGGACGTGATCCGCTGGTTTTGATCAATCCTGAAATCACCCACAGGGAAGATGAAATCAAGTGGGAAGAAGCCTGTCTAAGCGTGGTTGATTATACGGCGGAGGTCATCCGAAATGCCCGGGTAACCGTTCAGGGGAACGATCGTCACGGCAAACCCGTGAAGGTGGATGCGGAGGAACTTCTTGCCGTATGTCTGCAGCATGAAATTGACCACTTGGACGGCACCCTTTTTATAGACCGTATCAGCAGCCTCAAAAGGGCGCTGTATAAGAAAAAACTCAGGAAAAAGAACAAGGAATAATAAGGGATTTTGCCACATGTCGCGTCTGTCCTCTCCTTTGCAGGAAACATTTCCTGTTCATCCAAGGATTATTTTCATGGGCACCCCGGAGTACGCCGTTGCATCGCTCCATGCCCTGTTGGAGCGGGGATACGAGGTTCTTGCCGTGGTGACCCAGCCGGATCGGCCGAAGGGAAGGAGTAAACAGCCTTTGCCCCCACCGGTCAAACAGGCAGCCCTGGAAAGGAATCTGGCCCTGTTTCAACCGGAAAATGCATCCGATCCCGGCTTCCGCGAAGCCATCCGTGAACTCCGGCCCGATCTTTTTGTAGTGGTTGCTTTCGGGCAGGTGCTCAAACGTCGGGTTCTTGAAATCCCTCCATGGGGAGGGCTCAACATACACGCATCTCTCTTGCCTAAATACAGGGGCGCCGCACCCATCCAGTGGGCCATCATCAATGAGGAACAAGACACGGGACTTACGGCCATGGTTATGGAAGAAGGGCTGGATAAGGGGTCCATACTCCTGCAGATGAAAACCCCGCTAAGCATGGTGGAAACGGCCGGGGAACTTCATGACAGGCTCTCGGCACTCTCGGGAGACCTGCTCCTGGAAACCCTTGACAAACTGACAAAAGGTCTCCTGGTCCCGCGGCCGCAGGACGATTCGGCCGCAACCTATGCCCCGAAAATCGACAAACGCATTTCCGTCATCGACTGGATGAAGCCGGCCAATTCCCTGTCCGCCCTTATTCGGGGTCTTGATCCGTTTCCCGGGGCAGTCACTTCCCTTGGAGAGAAAACCATAAAATTGTTTTCGCCCCGATTGGCGGAATTTAAAACGAAGAATCAGACGCCGGGCACGGTCCTCGAGTGTTCCCCCAAAGGGATGCTCGTTAAAACAGGAGAAGGGGTGCTGGAAATCAGGGAACTGCAGGCGCCCGGGAAAAAGAGGCTGCCGGCCGATGCTTTTCTGAGGGGCTTTCCCATGGAAAAAGGCACGGTTCTGGGTTAAAGACTATGAGCGATCAGGATCAAAAAAGGGAGCATAAAGAGGGGGCAGGCGAGAATGCCTATTCTCAATTCCAACAGGAAGACCTGTTGCAGAGAGGCGCGATTGAAAGGCCCAAAAAGCGCACCTTTATCTTTCTTCTCTTGATTACCTGCGTGGTGCTGGTGGGGGGCGCCCTGCTTCTCTGGTGGGTCCCTTATGTGGGTTTTACCAGCATTCATCCGTACCTGCCCCTTATCGCCGGGATCGTTTTCGGGGGCATCGTCCTGTTCTGTCTTGGGGCCGTATTGACCCTTCTCTTCACCATCCTTCGGGGAAAGAACCTTTTCTTTAATAGAAAAATCAGGGGCATCGTGATCCGCTTTCTTTTCCCGCTGCTGGTGGGGGTGGGAAAATGCTTTGGGATCAAAAAGAGCGAAATCCGCCGGTCTTTCGTGGCCATAAACAATCAGCTGGTCCTCGCCGAGGCCAAAATAGTTAAGCCTGAAAAGCTCCTCATCCTTCTCCCCCACTGTCTTCAGTTTCATGATTGCAGCGTGAGAATCACGGGGGATGTCAAAAACTGCAAGGCCTGCGGAAGATGCCGCATAAAAGAACTGGCGGCGCTGGCCGAAGAATATCATACCCCCATTTCGGTGGCCACCGGGGGGACGCTGGCGCGAAGGATCGTGGTGCAAACGAGGCCGGAGATCATCATAGGCGTAGCCTGTGAACGGGATCTCACCAGCGGGATACAGGACAGCTACCCCATCCCTGTTTTCGGTATTTTCAACAAAAGGCCGTTTGGTCCCTGTTACGACACGGACGTGGACATCGATCTTGTGACGAGCGCTGTTAAAACCTTTGTGGGCCGCTGAGATGCCGAGAAATGTCGCACTGGCCGCCCTCAATAACCGGGAAAACCTTCCTGGTTTTCAGGAACGAACCCTGGAAGAGGCTTTTGATGACAATCCGCGTCTCGATCAGAGAGACAGGGCCTTTTCCCTGCACCTGGTTCAGGGGGTACTGCGCTGGCAGATAAGAATCGACTGGATCATCAAACAATCCCTTAAGTTCCCTTTTACCAACCTTGAACTTCCCGTATTAAATATCCTTCGCCTGGCTGTCTATCAGATATTTTTCATGGACCGGGTCCCCGAATCGGCAGCCGTGAATGAAGCGGTCAAGCAGGCGGGAAAACTGCGGAAAAAAAATCTGCGAGGGGTTGTCAACGGGGTTTTGCGCAATATCTGCAGGAAGAAAAACGAAATGGTTTTTCCGGATGCGGACCGTGATCCCCACCTTTATCTCGCCATTACCCATGCCTACCCTTTGTGGCTGGTAAAGAAATGGACGAAAGAATACGGGATGGAGGAAGCGGAAAAGATGCTCCGTGCGGGAAATGAGATTCCGAGGCTTTTCCTTCGAACCAACACGCTCAAAACAACCCGGGAAAAGCTCCTGGAGGCCCTGCGGGAAGAGGGAATAGCCTGTGTATCGGATACGGCCGCTCCCGAGTGCATTGAAATAACTCGCTTAAAGGGGCCTCTTAACAAACTGCAATCATTCCATAAAGGATTGTTCCAGGTGCAGAGCCGGCCGGCTCAGATATGTTCTCACCTTCTTTTTCCTGAACCCGGGGAATCCGTGCTGGATGTCTGCGCGGGATTCGGGGGAAAATCCACCCACATGGCCGCACTCATGGGGGACAGGGGATTCATTGTCGGCATGGATACGAGCAGGGAAAGGCTGCGGGGTTTGATGAGCAGTGCAAAGCGGCTCAAAATGGCGTCCATCCAGCCCGTGATGGCGGACGCAACCCGATCCCTTCCATGGCTTCTGAAGCGGCCGTTTCACAAGGTCCTGGTGGATGCCCCCTGTTCCGGTCTGGGAGTCATCTCAAGGCATCCGGATATCAAACTCGTCAAAACCGGCAAGGATATCGAGCGTCTTGCCGATGTGCAGCAGACCCTGCTGCAAGGGGCCGTGCCGATCCTTGAACCTGAGGGGAAACTGCTATACGTTACGTGTACCGTTTCGAAAGAGGAAAATGAAAACAACGTGGAACGCTTTCTCGGAAAAAATTCCACCATGGCCCTGGTGGATCTTCAAAAATGCGCTCCGGATTGGGCACTGGACCTGGTGGATGGGAATGGTTTCTTCCGAACCCTGCCCCACGTTCACGGAATGGAGGGATTTTTTGCCGCCCTTTTCAGGAAGAAATAAAAATGGATAAGATCTTCTCTTTTTTTTGCACGGCTCCTGTTTTTCTGGAACAACTCCTGGCGGAAGAACTGGCATTCTTCGGCGCAACGTCCGTGAAAGAAACAAAGGGCGGAGTGTCCTTCGAAGGAAGCCTGGAAACGGCCTACCGGGTCTGCCTCTGGTCAAGGATCGCCAACAGGTTGTTTCTGGAAATTTCCACGTTCGATGCCGGAAACAGGGAAGCGCTTTATGATGCCGTTCAACAGATTCCGTGGGAGATGCATCTCACGGCGGACGGGTGTTTCAAGGTGCGGGCTTCTCTTTCCCAGTCCGGATTCAACAACTCCCAGTTTGCCGCTTTGGTGGTGAAAGATTCCGTGTCGGACTATTTCAGGAGCAGGTACGGGAAGAGACCCTCCGTTGAAATTCTCAGGCCGGATGTGATTATCAATCTCCATCTGCAACAGGATAAGGCCACATTGAGCCTTGACCTGTCAGGAGAGAGCCTTCACAGGCGAAATTACAAAGAAGAAGGCGGAATCGCCACCCTGAAGGAGAATGTCGCCGCCGCAATTCTGTTGCGAGGAGGCTGGAAAGAGATCGCGGAGCGGGGGGGAGCATTTGTCGACCCCATGTGCGGTACGGGTACGCTCCTCCTGGAGGCGGCCTGTATGGCCGGAGATATCGCCCCCGGCCTTTTCAGGGACTACTTTGGGTTTATGGGCTGGGAGCAACACATGCCCGCTCTGTGGGAAACCCTGCGGGAAGAAGCCCGAGGGAGAAGGGAAGGGGGGAAAGGCAACATCCCCGTGATATTGGGGTTTGATCTGGACGAACGCAGCGTGGCGCTGGCCACGGAAAATGTCCGTCTTTCAGGCCTTGAACCGTTCGTACGGATTCAAAGGAAGGGCATTGACGAAATCTCTTCCGCGGAAATCAAGGCCCTCACCCCGGGTCTGGTGGCTGTAAATCCTCCCTATGGCAGGCGAATCGGGAAGGAAGAGGACCTTCCGGCCCTTTATGGAAAGCTGGGGAAAGTTCTCTCGGAAACTTTTCCGGGATGGCGCGCCTCCCTGATTACCGCGGATGAGGAACTGGCCCGGAATACGGGGCTTAAGGCGGACAAGGTGAATGTCCTCTATAACGGCCCCATCAAATGCACCCTGGCACATTTCCACCTGTTCACCCAAAAGGAAAGAACCCGTCTGAAAGAAAAAGAAAGACCTCCTCTGAGCCCCGGAGCGGAGATGTTCGCCAACCGGTTGAAGAAGAACCTCAAAAGGCTTCGGAAGTGGGCCGGAAAGGAAGGGATCTCCTCTTACCGGCTCTACGATTCGGATATGCCGGAATACAATGTTTCCATTGATTTTTTTGAGAATAGATGGGTTCACGTCCAGGAATATGTCCCACCGGGAACGGTGGATCCGAAGATGGCGGAGGCGCGATTTCGAGAAATCCTCAGCGTGCTTCCCTCGGTGTTGGATGTAGACCGGAAAAATATTTTTTGCAAGAACAGGAAACGGCAGAAAGGAAAGGAGCAGTACCAGAGGATCAACTCTTCAGGAGAATTTCTTACCATGCGGGAAGGGGGGAACCGTTTCCTGATCAATTTCACCGATCATCTGGATTGCGGCATCTTTCTGGACGGCAGGATGACCAGGGAACTCATAAGGACCCTTGCCAAAGGAAAGCGATTCTTGAACCTTTTCTGTTACGCGGGAACCGCTACCGTGTATGCGGCGGGCGGGGGGGCTAAAACAACCACATCCGTGGATCATTCCAATACCTACCTTTCGTGGGCCAAGGAAAACCTGGCCCTCAATGGATTCAGCGGAGGGAATCACCGGTTTTTCAAGGCCGATTGCCAGGCCTGGCTGAAGGAAAACAGGGAGCTTTACGACCTTATTTTCCTGGATCCCCCCACCTTTTCCAATTCAAAGACCTCCCGGGATTTCGACATTCAGACCTTTCACCCCGAACTGATCAAACTTGCCGGCTCCAGACTCAGCAAAAACGGCATCATCCTTTTTTCCAATAACTACAGGCAGTTCAAGATGGATTCCGAAAGCCTGAAGGAATTCGTCGTGGAGGATATTTCAGCCAGGACCATCCCCCAGGATTTCAGCCGCAGCAAACATATCCACAACTGCTGGCGGATTGCACGCAAAGATCCGGACCTGCAAAAAAAGGAGGCTACCGACATAAGCTGGAACAAAATACTGGATGAAAAACCGAAGGAGGGTCCTTTTTTAGTGCGAACTTGAATTTGCCTATAGACTTTGCTGCGTAGCTGTGCTTTATTATTTTTCCAGAGGTTTTCTCATTAACCACGGAGATAATATGATGCGATCACGTAGCAAAGGAATTTTTCTGAAATTATGTTGCCCTGTCAAATGCAGCATTAGAAAAATTGGGCAGATGTTAGGAATTTCTAAAAGCGCTGTTCATCGCCAAAAAAAACGATTGAGCAAAGAGACCGTTTTCCCGAGTCATATTTCTGGGAAACAGAGGAAGGAATTGGATTCCTTTGCAGACTATTTGTTGGGGTACTTTTTCTATTTGGCATCAAAAGTGGTATAGGTGCCGGTACCATTTCTGAATTTTTCAAGTTATTACGAATAGATACTCATGTTGGCTCATGCCCTGCAACCATTAAGAATTACATGAACAAGATTCAAGATATGCTCGAAGAGTATCTCAAGAGCCGAGAATCAAAACAAGTGTCAGCAGAATCACTGAAAATTGTTGGAGGTGCTGATGAAACATTTTTTGATAAAATGCTGATCGTATTTATGGATTTAGCATCCAACTATATTTTTATTGAGGCCGAAGCTGATGACAGGACCTATGAAACGTGGAAAGATAAAGTTCAAAATATTGTTGATAAATTTGGAGTTGGAATAAAATATATCGTCAGTGACCGTGCCAAGGCTCTGATTAAACTTGCTGAAATCGGATTCGGCTGTTTGAGCATTCCAGATTTGTTCCACGCAAGCTATGAGATTGTAAAAGTGTTTGGCATTAATCTCGGCAGAAAAAAGAACTCTATTGAAAAAAAGATCCAAGGATCCCTAATCGCTTTGGCTCTATTGAAAGAGTTAGGCAAAGACGTCACAGAGCAGGAAAACATTATTACTCAACTTGAAAATGAACAAGTCATTATAGATTCTGGAATCAGCAGATATCAACAGATCCTTCATGCACTGTCACAAATTGTTCATCCTTTTGATATTAACGACTCACATTCTCAGTCATCGACGTCGGTAAAATGGCTTTTGAACCAACTTATGGAGGAAATCTTACAACTGCAAAAAGAGCAAGAAATAGCCGATCCTAAAAATCGTATTGAGAAATTCCGAAAGCAAATTGAAGGGATCGCCTCACTGATTGATGCATGGTGGTTATGGGCCGAGGAAAGCTTAGATACAGATAACCTGAGCAAAGAAGTTCTACAATGGTTGTTGACCTGCTTGCTGCCGGCCGTTTATTGGCGAATGCAGGCAGAAAGAACAAAGAATCCAGACTTAAAGGAGAGTTATCTCAATGCATTTGAGAAAGCGCAACTTGCCCTGGAACAACATCCATTAACGGGATCATTGATTCATGAAAAAGAATGGTTGGCATGGGCTGAGTGGATGGTCTCAAATTTTCAGCGCACCTCATCGGCTGTTGAGGGGAGAAACGGTTGGTTGTCCCAAATCCATCATAATGGAAGAGGGCTAACAACAAAAAGACTGAGGACCTTGACCATAATCCACAACTACTACTTGAAACGATCCGACGGCACCACGGCAGCTCAACGACTGTTTAGAACGAAATTCGATTATCCGTTCGAATGGCTGGTAGAGCATTTTATAGAATTGCCTCTTCCAAGGGCATCAACATCAGGAGCTGCTGTAACATGCTGATTTATATTATTGTCCCGCCTTGTGTCCGTAGCCGAATTAGGATATCTGGAATATGTTTTAAGAAAATGTAAGCGCCTGCAGTCTGATAGGACACGGCTATCCCTAAGTAGCGCAATCACGTAGCGTGAGAAATGATTTGCACATTGTCGTCAGATAGATTTTGGTGTATTCAG
>JBBSAR010000164.1:0-7997 GCA_038252125.1 Desulfatiglandales bacterium | reverse complement strand
GGATGGCTGGAAGGGCTCAGGACCTTGTGCAGGGCGGAATGCTCCTACGATAAAACAGGGAAGGCCGTCTCTCTTTTTTTGACGCCCGAGACCATCCGTGATGCCGTTAAACGACTTTCCGAAAACGAGTTCTTCCTGGAAGACATTGCGGGCGTGGACAGCAGCGACGGTCTGGTTGCGGCATACCATTTTGATCATTTTGTTGAACCGGGAAGGGTGGCGCTCTATGTTGTTGTTCCCCGCGAGGCAGGCATGGTACCCTCCATCAGCGATATTTACAAAGGGGCGGGGTGGCATGAGCGGGAGACCTCGGATTTCTTTGGAATTACCTTTTCAGGCAACCCCGATCCCTCGCCGCTTCTGTTGCCGGAGGAAATGCACTCCCACCCCCTCCTCAAGGCGGAGAAAGAGAGAATCTCCATAAACGATCTTCTTGTTCCGGGAGATATCCTGGAGCGGGATCCGGACTTCCCCTTTTTTGTTGCACAAAAGGAGCCTGATCCGGATAAAACGGAATGAAAAAAACGTTGGAAAAACAAAAAGATGTACGCAAACTGGTCGATACGGCCCTGGGAAAACACCCAGCGGACTTGGTTGTGAAAAACGGGATCTTGATGGATGTGTATACGGGCCGCATGATCCCCCATCGCTCCGTGGCCATGGTGGATGAATGGATCAGCTATGTGGGGCCGGATGCGGGATATGCCGTTGGAGAAAATACTGTGGTTGTCGAGGCCCGGGGGCGCGTTCTGTGCCCGGGTTTTATCGATTCCCACACCCACCTCATTTCTTACTGGAACATGGCCGATTTTCTCACATACGCCATACCCTGCGGCGTTACCACGTTCTTTACGGAAATGGAGAACCTTGCCTTTGTGCTGGACATAAAAGGGGTGGAGGCATTCCTGGAGCAGTTGGACAATCGTCCCGTGAAGTTTTATGGTCTTATCCCTCCCATGGTTTCCCTGAGCCCTTCCTCCGGACCGTTTCAAAGTGTTAGAGACCGGATCTCCCATTTACTGAATGACCCCCGTATAGCGGGTCTTGGAGAGTCTTTCTGGCAGGGGACTATTTTGACCCGGAACGATCGCGTCCTGGACCTTATGCAGGCCACCGTGGCCGCCGGGAAATCGGTTGAAGGGCACAGCGCCGGGGCCTTTGACCGTAAACTTGCCGCTTATGCCGCCGCCGGGGCCGGAAGCTGCCACGAGGCCATCTCCACGGAGGACGTGATCAACAGGCTTGAGCTGGGCCTTTACGCCATGATTCGCGAAGGGGATATCCGCAGGGACCTGGACATTATTCTCCCGCTTAAGGACAAGATCGATTTCCGCAGGGTCATCCTGGTGACCGACGGGTCCAATCCCTCCGTGTTGATGGAACGGGGCTACATGAACGACCTGGTCCAAAAGGCCGTTGATCTGGGAATAGCGCCCATGGAGGCGGTCCGCATGGCAACCATCAATCCCGCGGAACATTTCGGCATGGCGGATCGGATCGGAGGGATAGCTCCCGGCCGATACGGCGATCTCCTGCTGCTTCCGGAACCGGGGATTATGAAACCGGACATGGTCATCTCAAAAGGGCGGGTCGTCGCCCAAAAGGGAAGCGTCTGCGTTCCCCTCCATGAGGTTCCCTATCCGGAGATCTTCAGAAATACGGTGAAGGCCAAGCCCGTTTCCATGGAAGACCTGGCCATCCCGGAATCGCTTCTCGCGACAGACGGCATGGTCAGGACAATCGACATCCAGCCCGGAGGACTGGTTACGCGAGAGGGGAGGGCGATTCCCCGGATAGAGAACGGGCAGCTGAAGGCCGACCCGGAAAAAGACCTTTTGAAAATGGTCTTCATGGAACGGGTGACGGGGCAGGGCCGGAGATTTGCGGGTTTCGTCAGGGGCTGGGGCCAGAAAAAAGGGGCCGCGGCCACCACGCTCTGTTGGGATGTCGGGGGGATTTTGGCCATCGGATCCAATGACGCGGATCTGGCCCTGGTCGTCAACCGCCTTATCGAGATCCAGGGAGGCCTCGCCCTCATTGCCGACGGGCGTCTTCTCGCCGAGTTGCCCCTTCCGGTGATGGGATATATTTCAGAGCTGAAAATACCGGAAATCGCGGAACGACTGGAAAGTTTTCAGGAGTCCGTCGCCGCTCTGGGCGGGACGATGGATTTCGCCCAGCTTACCATGAATGTCATGACCACGGCGGCTATCCCGTTTATCCGTATGACGGAAGAGGGCTATTACCGCTTCAGGGAAGGCGACATCGTGGGACTTTGAACCATTCTCATATAAGATCGATCACATAGCCGTCAAACTCAACGACCTGGCCTTTTCTTAATTTGCACCTCTTTCGAAATTCCGTCTGGTGGTCCACCATCACCCTTCCCTCGGATGTGACGATTTTCGCCATTCCGCCGGTGCCGCACAGACCCGTAACTTTCAGGAGTTTTGAAAGCTCGATATGTTCCGTCTCCAGCTTGAATTGTTTCCTCATCCAGTGGCCTAACGCGTCAACTGCCGGTATTTGATTCGGGTGGGAACCGCCGCATCCGATCCCAGACGCTTTTTTCGGTCGGCTTCGTATTCCGTCCAGTTTCCGTGGAAAAAGACCACCTGGCTATCCCCTTCAAAAGCGAGGATATGGGTGGCAATACGATCCAGGAACCATCGGTCGTGGCTGATTACCACGGCGCAACCGGCAAAGTTTTCGATGGCTTCCTCCAGGGCTCGCAGGGTATTTACATCCAGTTCGTTGGTGGTTTCATCCAGCAGGATGACATTGGCGCCTTCCTGAAGGAGCTTGGCCAGATGGACCCGATTTCGCTGACCGCCCGACAGGGCTCCCACTTTCTTTTGCTGGTCTGAACCGGAAAAGTTGAAACGGGCGACGTAGGCACGGGAATTTACGAGTTGTTTGCCAAGGAGCATCTGCTCGTTGCCGCCGGTGATTTCCTCCCATATGGTCTTGTTCAGGTCCAACTCGCGGTTCTGGTCCACATAGGCCAGTTTCACGGTTTCTCCGATCCGGATCGTGCCGGTGTCGGGTTGTTCGTGACCGGTGATCATCTGAAAAAGTGTCGTTTTTCCAGCCCCATTGGGGCCTATGACGCCCACAATGCCGCCCGGAGGCAGATGAAAGCTCATGTCTTCCATGAGCAAACGATTCCCGTACGATTTACTCACATGTTCCGTTTCGATGACCATCTGCCCTAAGCGGGGGCCTGGTGGAATAAAAATTTCCAGATTTTTTTCCGCTATTTCCGTTTCTCTGGAGAGTAGTTTATCGTAGGCGCTGATGCGGGCCTGGCTCTTTGTGTGTCTGCCCTTGGGTGACATGCGTATCCATTCCAGTTCCCGTTCAAGAGTTTTTTGTCTGGCGCCTTCCGACTTCTCTTCGCGGCGGAGACGTTCCATCTTCTGTTCCAACCAACTGGAATAGTTTCCTTTCCAAGGTATGCCGTATCCACGGTCCAGTTCCAGAATCCAGCCCGCCACGTTGTCGAGGAAATAGCGGTCGTGGGTAACGGCAATGACCGTTCCGGCGTAATTTTGCAGATGATGTTCCAGCCATGCCACGCTTTCCGCATCCAGGTGGTTGGTGGGTTCGTCAAGAAGCAGGATATCCGGTTTCTGAAGAAGCAGACGGCAAAGGGCCACGCGGCGTTTCTCACCGCCTGACAGAACCTTTATGGGTGTTTCGGCCGCCGGGCAGCGCAGAGCGCCCATGGCCATGTCCAATCTTGCATCCAGGTCCCAGGCGTCGAGGGAATCCAGCTTTTCCTGGACTTTGGCCTGACGTTCAACAAGTTTATCCATCTCATCGTCGGTCATCGGTTCTGCAAATTGGAGATTTATCTCTTCAAATTTATGGAGAGCGTCCACTGTTTCTTTTACACCCTCCTCCACCACCTCTCGAACCGTTTTATCCACATCCACCAGGGGTTCTTGTTTCAGATACCCTACGGTGTACCCTTCGGAAAGGATCGTTTCTCCGTTGAATTCCTTGTCGACCCCTGCAAGAATTCGGAGGAGAGAGCTCTTTCCGGAGCCGTTCAGCCCCAATACGCCGATCTTTGCGCCGTAAAAATAGGACAATGAGATATCTTTCAGAACCGGTTTTTTGTCGTAGTTCTTGCTGACTCGGATCATGGAATAGATGACTTTGTTATTGGTGTCGCCCACGTTATAAATTCTCCTTATATTATTTTATGAGGTTTCACGATCTCTCGCGTCGCCGGAAAGTAGTCATTCTGTTAAACCTTCTTCTTGCAAAAGAAATGGAGGTTGAACGGATCTTCCGGTATTTCCTTGACTTCCACCTGCGAAAATCCTGCTGCCTCCAACATTTGAACGGCCTTCTCCCGACCCCACATCATTCCAAGTCCGGCCCCTCCATCCGCCAGCCCTACAGGCATGCAGTGCATGAGGCTGACCGTATAGAGAAACATGCCCATGGGATGATCCGTGTTCTTTGAAAGATCGCTGCTGGCGGCAATATCAACCATGGAAAAAACCCCGTTATCCTTAATAATTGAATGAATCCCTTCAAGTGCTTTCATAGGTTTTGTTTGATCATGAATCGCGTCGAAGGCGGTAACATAATCGAATCTGCCTCTCCAGTCAGGGTCCTGTTCCAGGCAGGCAGCATCCTTCTTCTGAAATTCAAGGTTTGAAAGGCTTTTTTCAGCCGCTGCTGATTTTGCCTTCTCCAGAACATTTTCGGAAATATCGATCCCAAAAAACCGGCTTTCAGGAAATGCTTCGGCCATCAGAATCAGGGCGCAGCCTTCCGCACAGCCGATATCGCAAACGGAGATGCCTGCCTGCAACTTTTTCACCATTTCGCCTTCTTCAACGGACGGCAGAAACCGGCTGACCAAGACCTCGCGATGTTTGGCATCCGCCAACTGCCCCATGAAGCGCTGAAATCCGGGGTACGTTTCATAGGGAATTCCTTCACCCGTCTTAAAGCCCTTTTCTACGGCATCAAATACTGTGGATGTAAGGAGCGGAATTTCCTGTGTGTAAACTCCCATGTTTGCGTTTCCGGCCCTGCGGGTGATCAAATCGGCATGTTTTTTTGGAAGGTGAAACAGATCGTGCCCCCCGGCATCTTTAGAGAGAAAAATAATTCCCCCCGTAACCATGATTCCCAGCCACTCCAAAACATACCGTTCATGCAGACCTGCCACGCTTGAAATGCGGGAAGCCGGTTGTGGGGAGTCAAAAGTATCCATGACGTCGAACAGACGATTCCTGTAACCAAGACCCATAGCCAGATTCAGGGCACCGTAATTAAGGATGTCTATCAATTTTCGGGAAAACGAGTCTCGATTGTCTATTGAATCACCGCCCATTCATTCATTTCATTTATCTTATCCTGAAATATCATGGCCGAAATAGTACACGGTCTCGAAAAGTTTTCATAGTATTTTCATGTTTACATTTTCTCACGAAACAAATAGATTTGTCGATAAAAAGCGCGTACGCTATTACAAAAAACAGGGAGGAATAGTCATGATTCATGTAATTGCTTCTGTCCGTGTGAAACCAGGGAAAGTATCTGAATTTTTGGAGGTATTCAAGGCAAATGTTCCGGACGTCAGAAACGAGAATGGTTGTATCGATTATGTCCCCACGCGGGATTTCAAGACGGGCTTGCCACCTCAAGTCGTTGACGAAAACGTGGTTACCATTTTAGAAAAATGGGAAAGCATGGAGGCCCTTGCAGCACATATGAAGACTCCGCACATGCTCGCCTACAGGGAAAAGGTCAAGGATATTGTGCTGGATCTTTCTTTGAAAGTATTGGAGGAAGCGTGAAAGAGAGAGATTAAATCGGGGAGTCGTTGTTGGCCCTTTTTTCAGCGAGAGCGTCCTTGAGCTCCCAGTCGAAAGCGTCTCCGTACTCCTCACGGGCGGGGATAAAAAATGTGTTAAACAGCGCACGGTCTTCATTCAGAGTGCCTGCAAAATCAGCGATGAGGGCTTCTCTTTTTTTTCGCCAGCTCTTTGCCATGTATCCGTAATGATACATGTCCACATACTGTCCTGCCGACTCCGTCCAATCGGCGCGAATGGACATGGCCGTCCTGATCATGTCGGCGTGACGGGCCGGATTGCCACGATAGGTCAGCACGGCTTCTTCTATGCGGCGGTAAAAGGCCCGGGCTTCTCCGTACCAGTCGCTAATGTCAAGCCATTCATAGAGATAGGCGCAATCTCGTACTTTCGTAAGTCCGCCGGTTGCCCTTCCGATGACGATGTTTCCCAGCAGAGAGGCCTCATAATCCACCAGTCCGCATGGTTCGAACCGGCTGGGAATCAGTGTGAAATCACCCCCGGCCAAAATGAGTTTGGACAGGGGCATATTGAAACTGTTGTTAAAATAGACCCTGTCCGGATACCATGAGGCAAGCCTGAAGAAATCCCCTTCCTTTTCTTTCCGGAAAGGATCTCCGTCAGGAGCCGAAGCCAGGATAATGAATTTGACTCCGGCATCGAACCGAAGAACCCATTCCATGATGCCCGCCACCAAGCCGAAGTTTTTCTGTTCCACCAGACGTCCCACGATAGTAATAAGGATCGGATCATTCTCCGGTTCGGAACCGAATGCCTCCAGGTGGAGCAGTCGTTTGAGTTCCTGTTTCACAGACAGGTGGTTCAGGTCAAAGGTATGATTTCTATCCAACATCCGGGCCTGGGTGACGGGGTGTTGAAAGAGAGGATGGGTAGGGCCTCTCTCCTGCTGCATCTTCCTCAATACCAGGGCTTGAAGTTCCGGAAGTTGGTCGGCCCGATTGCGACCGCTCATTCCGTTGGTGATCCCTCCCACCGGAAGCTTCTCAAAGAGGTCCAGGTGTCTGTTGGGCACAAAGACCTCGCCCGGAGGGCTTCCTTTCTGACCGTAGGCTCTCGCCCACAGCGCCGCATGGTTTTCCTTCAGTTCCGCGGCATATCCCCAGGTCCCGGCCATATCGCCGCTGACGGTCGTGATTTTTCCACCCGTTTCATGGACCTTGAGCATGCAGGCTTTCATAATGTTGAGGTTGTCAAAAAAATCAAAGTATTTGTGAAAAAGGCGTTCGCCAGGCAGCCCCAGACGGTCCAGTGATCCGTAACCACCGTCGGTCAAAGGGGTGGTTCCCTGGTACGACGCATTATGAATGGTGAAGTGTACGGGGATTTTCCGCAGATAGGAATCCCCGAGATAGAAAGGGATAAAACCTACGTGGTAGTCATGCAGATGAATCGTGTGAAAATCTTCCTGGCGGATGTAGCCGGCCATGGCCTGGCAGACAGCGGCGTAAAGGCGGCAGGCCATGTGCGGATCAAGAGGGTATATGGAGGTGGGGGTGGTCCAGTTGAGCTGCAACTCATCCCAGAAATAGACTACTTTCTGCCCATCCGGAAAGGTGTGCTCATAGGCTTCAAAGGAAAAGGTGTGGGCATCCAGAGTGACGGGAAGATGGATGTTGAGGGGGACCATTTTTTGCCTGTCGTGGTAGGCAAAACAGGGCGACAGGGTCACCACCTCCAGTTCAAGGCCCTTTCGGGCCGCAGCCTCTGATAAAGCAGGGGGCAATTCTTCAACCACAACTCCCAGACCTCCCACCTTGGACCCCAGTCCGCTCGCCGTTCGCCCGATCTCCCATGCGGCCATGGCCACCCGGAATTTCCCATTTTTCGGGGGAAACCCGGTTTCGGCATCTTTTAATGGTGATATGAAAGCGGGTTCCCGCTCTTCCATCTGTTGGTCTCCCGGTGTGAATCAGCATTCCGCCGTGAATCGTTTATTGCATTTTTTGGGTAAAGGTGTTCATCTTTTCGGGTTGCTGCAAAATCGGTTTGCGTACACACTCCCGAAGTTCGCTTCAACGATAGAAAACACTTCGCCCGCATCCAGGCCGCTCATCTTTAAGTCTTCTATGGCCATATCCAGCATTGCAGCAAAGACCTCTTCGGCCATTTCCATTTTTTTTGCCATAATATATT
>JBBSAR010000163.1:0-8005 GCA_038252125.1 Desulfatiglandales bacterium | reverse complement strand
TTAACCATACCCCCCGCTACCCCCTTCTACCCCCCCCCCTGGATGGCGCGCTAATTACCCGGCTGTTTTAGCTACTAACTCTTAGCCGTATAGTTTATTTAATTGAAATGTTAACCAATTTGCTAAAGGAAAACGACTAACGGAGGAATCGGTATGGCGGTAGTGCCTGAGATAAAAAAACACTATGGAAAACTGAAATTTCTGATTAACGGGGAATGGGTGGACTCCCTGTCTACGGATATCGAGGAGACAACCAACCCTGCTACGGGGGAAGTGATCGCAACATTCCCCCAGGCAACGAAAGAAGAAGCGCTCCTGGCTGTCAAGGCGGCCCACGAGGCCTTTCAGACCTGGAAGGATGTTCCCATGCGGGAACGGGCCAGGCTGCTCTTTGCCCTCCATGCCAAGTTTGAAGAAAACTATGATGAACTCTGTTCGGTTCTCACCCAGGATCACGGACGGACCATCGGGGAATCGCGAGGGTCCGTGAGCCGTGTCATCGAAAACATTGAATCGGCCTGTTCCGCTCTCTACGGCCTTGTAAAACGGAATGAACACCTGGATCAACTGGCCAACGGAATTGATCAGTATTTGGTCTGGGAACCCTTGGGCGCATTTTTGATCATTACTCCGGGCAACATCCCCATGCATGCCTGGTCGTCTTTTGTTCCTTATGCCCTGGCTGCCGGGTGTACGGTGGTTATCAGTCCCAGCAGGCAGGATCCCGTGGCGGCGGAGACCGTGTCAAGGATCGCCATGAAGGCGGGTTTTCCTCCGGGCGTCATCAATGTGGTTCATGGGGGAAGAAAGATCAACAAGGAAATACTCACCCAGCCTGAAATCAAGGGCGTTGGATTTATCGGTTCCAACAGGGCCGGTCACGAGCTTTTCGAACTGTGCGGAAAATATCGCAAGACCTCGTCCATTAACGGAAACGGAAAGAATATGCTGGTGATCATGCCCGATGCGGACCTGGATGAGTCGGTCCGATGGCTGACGCGGGCTTGTTTCGGCATGACGGGACAGCGTTGCCTCGGGGTGGATAATGTGGTGATTATCGGCGATATTTATGAGGAAATAAAGACCAGGTTCATCTCCGCCGCAAAGGAGATGAAGATGGGGTACGGCCTTGATGAATCGACCCAGCTCGGTCCCTATGCCACTCCGGGTGGAAGGGATAAAGTGGCCGATTGGATTGAAAAATCCCTTTCAGATGGCTGCAAGATGGTCCTGGATGGAAGAAACGTGAAGGCGGAGGGGTATCCGAACGGATATTTCATGGCCCCCAGCATCCTTGAGGATGCCGACCCGGATATGCCCATGGCCAAACAGGAGGCCTTCGGCGCGGTGGCGGCCTTGATCAAAGGCGAGAGTCTGGAACAGGCCATCGATTGGATCAACACGAAGACCTATCTCGGGCATTCCGCGGCGATCATGACTGCGAGCGGAAAGAATGCCCGAAAATTCATCAGGGAAACCAACGTGGGCAATGTAGCCGTGAACCTGGGGGTGGCCCAGCCCTATGCCTTCTTTCCGCTGGGCTCCAGAAGAGATTCCTTTGTGGGAACGGCCAAGTCCAGGATGGCCTCCATGAGCATGTTCATGGATGAAAAGACTGTGGTGACGCGCTGGGTATAGGGTGTTTTCGCGTTCCGGAATGGGAAAAATGTCATTGGTAAATGGGGCAATTGAAAGGGAGGAATGAAGATGAAAGCAAGAATATTTTCGGACTTTTTCGGCATTTTGCCGGGAGTTGCACTCTTTGCATGTGTCCTGGGGGCGATGCTGGTTTTTTCCACCGCCGGGGCTTGCCCTGAATGTGCGGGCGGAAAAACAGCGGTCATTGTGGTGGACATGCAGGGGGACTTTTCCACCTGGAAAAATGGGTCTCTCGCGGTAAATGGAACGGATGAGGCCTTTTTCAAAAAGGTGGACGAGGCCGCCAAGGCGCTCAGCAAAGAAGGATTTCTGATTTTTGCCACGCAGGACTGGCACCCGGCCGACCACGTCTCCTTTTATACGCAGCATCCGGGCAAGAAGGCTTTTGAGCTGATTGATATCGATGGAAGAAAGCAGATGCTCTGGCCTCCCCATTGTGTGCAGGGAACGGAGAACGCTCGTATTTTGGTCGACAATAATCTCTTTTTATCCACGGTGAAGAAGGGAAAAGACAAGCGGTACGACAGCTATTCCGGCTTTCAGGATGATGGTGGCGCGGAGACGGAGCTGAACAAGATCCTGAAGCGAAATATGGTGAGCAAGGTCGTGGTTTTCGGCATAGCCACCGACTATTGCGTCAAGGCCACCGCCCTGGATGCCGCGAAACGGGGATACAGGGTGATCGTTGTGGAAGACCTCTCAAAAGGCGTGGCGCCCGATACGACCAAGGCGGGCCTCAAGGAAATGCAGGACAAGGGTGTTGTGGTCATGAAAGATCTGGATATTAAAAAGATCAATGCTGAATAGGAATTTTTCATGCAGATTGAAACAGAGGTCCCCATTGAATTTACCCTGAATGGGGAAACGGTTCATGTGAAAGTGGATGCGGCCGAAACGGCGCTTCATGCCATCCGCAACCGTTTGAAGCTGAAGGGAACCAAGGAGGGGTGCGGCATCGGGGAATGCGGGGCCTGTACCATCGTGGTGGATGGAAAAAGCGTCAATGCCTGCCTCATGCTTGCGGCGCAACTCCATGGCAGGGAGGTGAAGACGGTGGAGGGGCTGGCCGGCGAGTCCGGTCTTCATCCGCTGCAGCAGGCCTTTGCCGACCATCACGCGGTTCAATGCGGATTTTGCACGCCGGGCCTTCTTATGAGCGGTTTGGCCCTTTTAGAAGAAAACAAACACCCCTCCCGGGAGGTGATTATCGACGGAATATCCGGGAACCTCTGCCGCTGTACCGGCTATCAACAGATTGTCGATTCCATCGAAGATGCGGGCCGGCGGCTCTCGGGGGAGAAATAGAATGGCCCCAAAGCCCGCCTATATGCGGCCCGATACGCTGGGGGAGGCGCTCCAATTCCTTGCGGATCATGGCCCTGAAACGAGGATGGTGGCGGGAGGAACAGATATCCTGGTCGACATACGGGCCGGCAAGGTCAACGTCGATTATCTCATGGATATCTCCCGTATGGATTCGCTGAAGGAAATAAGAATGGGGGAAGACGGCCTGTTCATCGGTTCGGGAGTCACCCTTACGGAAATCCAAAGTTCAAACCTCATCGCCGGACACCTCCCCTCCCTTTACAAATCCACGTTGACATTCGGCAGCCGCCAGATCAGAAATGTGGCCACCATCGGAGGGAACGCGGCAAACGCTTCTCCTTCCGCGGATACGATTCCGCCCATGATCGCCCATGACGGTGTTGCCCTGATCAGGAATCGGCAGGGAGAAAGAAGGCTTCCCGTGGAGGAACTGGCCTCCGGCCCTTACAGGAGCACGGTTGGGGGTGATGAGATCATTACGGGATTTTTTCTTCAGCCGTCCGCCGGAAAGATCTGCGATTTTCAGAAAATCGGCAGACGGAAAAGCCTGGCTGTCGCGAGGATGAATATGGCGTTTGCGATGGACAGGGATGCTGATGGCGGGGTCTCTTTTATCCGCTTGGCTCTGGGGGCCTGTACGCCGACGTCCAGAAGAATGAGCAGGGCGGAAGCGTTCCTCATGGGGAAACGGTTGGATGAACGGACCCTTCTGGAGGGCGCTCGTTTCCTGGCGGAAGAGATGGTGGAAGTTACGGGAAGGCGGCCTTCCACGGTCTACAAGGAAGAGGCCGTGCAGGGACTATTTCTGCGCATGTTTTATCCGCTCGGGGTTGGCTCGAAGAGATGAGTGACAAGTGATAAGTAAAATGAAAGCATATTATTCCATCGGGAAGAACCCGCCTCGCTTCGGCGTTTCGGAAAAACTCTTGGGAAAGCCTGTGTTCTGTGCCGATGTCCCGGTTGAAAACGCTTTGGAACTGCGCGTTCTTCGAAGCCCCTATAAGCATGCCCGAATAAAAAAGATCGATGCAGGTCCGGCTTATGGGATCAAGGGAGTTGTAAGAGTTTTTACCGCGGAGGATATCCCGGGGAAAAACCTGACCGGCATTATCAATAAGGATCAGCCCCTCCTGACGCCCGACAAAGTCCGCTTTGTGGGGGACGCCGTCGCACTGGTCGCCGCCGAAAGTGAAACGGCCGCGGAACAGGCCCTATCGGCCATTCGTGTAGATTATGAGGAGATTCCTTCCGTTACCGATCCGGAAGAAGCGCTGCAGGAAGGCGCTCCGCTGGTCCATGAGGGGGGAAATCTTCTCTTTACCAGGAAAATCCGCAAAGGCGACGTGGAGTCCGCCTTTGAGAGATGCCATCTCGTGATCGAAAAGACGTACCATACCGCGGCCCTGGAACATACCTATCTGGAGCCGGACGCCGGGGTGGGCTACGTGGATGAGGACGGTTTTTTCGTGATTCTGGCCTCCACCCAGAACCCCCACTACGACCGCGATGATGTGGCTACACTGCTTGGTGTTGAAAAGGAAAAGGTTCGGGTTATTCAGGCGGCAACAGGCGGAGGGTTCGGCTCGAAACTGGATCTGAACACCCAGGGGTTCATCGGGTTGGCGCTCTACTACCTGAAGAGACCGGTGCGTTATGTTTTTTCGCGGGAGGAGGCCTTTCTGGCGACAGCCAAGAGACATCCCGTGAAAATGACGGTCAAAACGGGTGTTGACAAGTCCGGAAAGCTCGTGGCTATGAAGACGCGTATCCTCTGCGATACGGGCGCCTATGGATCCTACGGGCTTGCCGTGGCCTCGCGGGCGCCGGTCCATGCCACCGGGCCCTATGAGGTGGAAAATTTTGAAGCGGATTGTCTCTGCGTTTATACCAACAACCCCTTCGGGGGCGCCATGCGGGGATTCGGTGTTCCACAGGTCGCTTTTGGCCATGAATCACAGATGGATCTCCTTGCCGAGGCCCTGGGAATGGATCCGTTGGAGATACGGCGCATCAACTGTCTGAAAATTGGTTCCAAAACGGGCAGCGGGCAGGAATTGAAAGCAAGCGTGGGGATCGGCGAATGTCTTGATGCGGTGGAAAAGCCGTATCAATGGGCGGCAAACCAGTGGCGGCGTGGGGGTACGGATCCCTTCAAGCGAAGGGGCGTGGGCGTGGGCGCCATGTTTTACGGGATCGGCAATACCGGTGTTAAGAACCCTTCTACGGCCCAGATCGAGATCGCTGAAGACGGGACCATTACTCTTTTTACCGGATGTGCGGATATAGGTCAGGGGTCCACAACGGTCTTTGCCCAGATTGCATCGGAAGAACTGCATGTGCCGATGGATGCCATAAGGGTGGTGGCAGCCGATACCAAATACACTACCAGCGCAGGGGCCACTTCCGCAAGCAGGCAAACCTACATATCCGGAAATGCGGTGCGGGAAGCAGCGGGAAATCTTCGTGAACTGCTGATTGCCCAAGGCGCCGATCTCCTTAAATGCTCGGCAGGGTCTCTCAGCCTCGATTCCGGATTTGTCAGGGAGGCCGGGATTGGGGGAAAAGAGGCGAGTTTTTCGGAGATTGCCAGGGAGGCCAAAAGAAATGGTGCATCCCTTCGTTTCGAAGGGACGTTTGACCCGGAAACAGTGCCTCTTGATCCGGAAACGGGGCAGGGGGTTCCCTACGCAACCTATGCATACGCTTGCCATGTGGCGCTTGTTGAGGCGGATATTGCAACGGGAGAGGTCAGGGTGGAAAAGATCGTTGCGGCCCACGATGTGGGAAAGGCCATTTATCCCGAGTCGGTTCGAGGACAGATCTACGGCGGGGTTGCCATGGGAGTGGGGTTTGCCCTTATGGAGGAGTACGTGCCGGGAGAAACGGAATCCATGAACGATTATCATATCCCCACCTGTATCGATATGCCCGAGGTAGAGGCCATTCTCGTGGAAAATCCGGAGCCGACAGGGCCATTCGGCGCGAAAGGGGTTGGAGAACCTGCATTGATTCCCACTGCGCCGGCAATCCTCAACGCGCTTTCAGATGCCCTGGGAGAGAGGATTTACAGCTTGCCGGCAAACCTGGAACGGGTTTTGGAAGCCGGGGAGAGGGAAAGACGAATTATTCTGAAGGAGGCGACAAAATGACGACGGTTTTTTTGAAGAATATCGGCACCATTGTGAGCGGGGACATCGCTGATCCTATTCTGGAAGGCGACGGAATTGTCATTCAGGATGGAAAAATCATGGAGGCTGGTTTTCTCTCCGGGATGACGCCCGAAGAGGGAGTCAAAGTCATAGACTGTGCCGGCATGACGGTTACGCCTGGTTTAATCGATTCCCACTGTCACGTGGTCTTTGGAGATTGGGCGCCGCGGCAGCAACAGGTGGGATTTCTGGACAGTGCGGTTCACGGGGGAGTGACCACCTTTATCTCCGCCGGGGAGGTCCATCTCCCGGGAAGACCGAAAGATCCCGCGGGCACGAAGGCCCTGGCTATTCTCGCCTCCAAGTCCTTTTCCAATTTCAGGCCCGGCGGCGCAAAGGTCATTGGAGGCGCCGTGATCCTTGAAAAGGGCTTGACGCGGGAAGACTTTGCGGAGATGGCCCGCGAGGGGGTCTCCGTGGTGGGCGAAATCGGCCTGGGGAGCGTGAAGGAGCCGGAAGATGCGGCCCCCATGGTTAGGTGGGCAAAGGAGGAAGGGATGACCGTCATGATGCATACGGGCGGAACATCCATCCCCGGCAGCAGTACGGTGACGGCTGATCAGGTCATGAAAACCGGGCCGCATATTGCTTCGCACATCAACGGCGGTCCTACGGCCGTGGCTTTGGAAGAGGCGAAAAAACTTATTGAGGAAACGGATATCGCCATTGAAATCGTGCACTGTGGAAATCCGAAAATGGCGGTGGATGTGACCCGGCTCTGTATCGAAAATGACGCTCTCAAAAGGATGATCATCGGGAACGACGCTCCTTCCGGTACCGGAGTCATCCCCCTTGGGATCTTGCGCGTGATCAATCATCTTGCCAGCCTAACGCCCCTGCGTGCGGAAGAGGCTATTTGCATGGCCACGGGCAACACGGCCCGGATCTACAAATTGAATCGGGGAATTATTGAAGAAGGCAGAGAGGCAGATCTGGTGGTGATGGATGCCCCCATTGGTTCCGTAGGGGAGGATGCGCTCTCGGCCATTGAAGCCGGAGATGTTCCCGGCGTGGCCATGGTCATGGTGGATGGGCAAATTGTGGTCAGCAAGAGCAGGAATACCCCGCCCGCAAGACGAACGGTGACCGTACTGTAGCGATCGCGACTTTTCATGGTACGCGGATTTGGTTTCAGATAAGCTGTGTTCAGGTGTCAGGTTTCAGGTGTCAGAGAAAAACTTGGATAACGCTTTCGTTCCCCCGCTCCTGCGTGGGAACGAGCTCAGTCGGAATCCGGCGGATATGGAATTGGGTCCTGAAACCTGAAACCCGAAACCTTGGTTGTGAAAACCGACCCTTATTATGTTAATCCGAGAAGAGCTGTTGCATCCTGGTGAAATGCATGAAAGTCGATCTAAAAAAATGTATCGGTTGTGGATACTGTGTTCGGGACTGTCCTTTGGAAGCCGTGCGATTGGTGAAAAAGAAGGCCGTCATCGAGGAGAAATGTACGGATTGCGGCGCCTGTATGAAGGTGTGCGAACAGGGGGCCCTGGAGCGGGAGGAGAGTTTTCCCGCCGGAACCGTCGTGTGCGATGCCTGCCCCATTACCTGCCGGATAAAGGAAGGAGGGACAGGGGCCTGCCTCCGTTACAGAAATGATGCGGGAAAAACCGTTCGCATCACGCCGCTTCATTCCTTTGAAGAGGTAGCCTCCATCGTGGGTTCGAACCCTGAACCTGCCATTCAAACCCCCCTTATTACGGCTATCGGGTCGGGAACCACGTATCCAGACTGCAAACCGGCGCCCGTGATTGCAGGAGGGAAGCAGAAAGATGTGGATGTGGTCACCGTGGTTACCGAGGCCCCTT
>JBBSAR010000162.1:0-8019 GCA_038252125.1 Desulfatiglandales bacterium | reverse complement strand
GGCGAAACCTCCAGTGTCAGTTTCGGATCGGCGGTCATGGCGGCCGTCCAGACTGCTTCCGTATCGGTTGCGTTCCTTACCGTTCGTTTCCAGAGGTGACTGACAACTATATAACTGGAAGCCAGACTCGCGATGTTCAATGTGGAAGGGCCTCCATTTTTCCGTGGGTCGGCCGCGAGATAATGATCGTAGGTTTCATCCAGGACCAGGCCGGCCCGGGAGGCCTGATTCACTTGAACGCGGCCTGCGCCCATGTCAAAAGGATCCGCGCTTGTTGTTGCATCTTGTTTGGTAAGACTGGTTTTTCCGGTCATCATCATAGCTGACTGGACCTGTGCCGGAGTCCAGTCCGGATGCAATTGTTTAACCAGAGCTGCCGCGCCGGCCGCATGGGGCCCGGCCATGGAGGTGCCGCTCATGATTCCCCAACTGACCGCGCCATAAGCGCCATTGGCGGCCAGAATATTTATCCCCGGGGCGGTGACATCGGGTTTGATCACATCCATGGAAGTTGCGTCCGGACCCCGGGAACTGAAATAACCCATAACATCTCCCCACGTGTCGTTGATGTTTACCTGGAAACCGGTCAGGGCCGCCCGGGCGCCGGTATTGGCTGCCACCCAGCCCTTCAGGGCCAGTCCGTCGGACCATGTGACGGCGGCTCCAGGGATAGCGAAGGGGTCGGCGATGAGGGACGGGATGCTTGTGGCGCCTGTATCCACGTTCGCCAGAACAAGTCCAGCCGCGCCGCCGGACTCAACATTTGCGGCTTTTGATACACGGGCGCATTCGCCGGAATCACAGACCACGATTTGACCGGTGAATGTGTTGGGTGGGTAGGGCGTGCAGCACAAGTCGGCCGGTTCGTCCGCGGGGGCGTCGGGATTGGGAAAATCGCCGGCAAGGACTATCGGGGCATCGGCCAGGCTGCCGGTTAGACCCTGTCCGGTGATGTCGGGGAGACGGGACTCGTCCGATGTCAGGTCGTACAGGGTTTTCAGCAGCGTGCGGTTGTGGCTGCTTGCGCCTACGGAGGTAACCCAGGGGGCATTGGACGGGCTGCCAATCGTTTCAGCAGAAGGACCTTCATTGCCTGCGGAAACGGCCACAAAGACGCCTGCGTTGCGTGCGGAAAGAAAAGCCAGGGCGCCGGCGTCACTCCAGGGATCACTGGAAGGGCCGCCGATGGAAAAATTGATGACGTCCACGCCGTCTTTTACTGCCTGTTCCGTGGCGGCGATGGTGGCTGAATCGGGACAACCCCCCAGTTCATCGGGATAACACCCGCGATACGCAATAATGTTCGCGTGGGGCGCGACTCCCGAAATGGTCCGTTCCAGCGCTGTGTCGCCCACCGGTACACTAATGTTCACCAGGTTGCCGGCACTAGTGGAGGCCGTGTGGGAACCATGCCCTTCCACATCCAATGGCCCATGCGGATTTCCGGGAATTCTCGGAGTAAAGTCCCACGCTCCGATCAATTTGTCGTTGCAGGGAAAGCTGGGATCATATTTTGGATCGCCTGGATCGCACACGCCTACGAATTTTCCAAGGGGGTTGGTAAAGTTGTATTGATCCAAAGGCCCGGGATTCAGAAACGAAGGGTTGAGTGGATTGATGCCCGTATCGATAATACCCACAATGATTCCTTCGCCTTTGGCCGCCGGGTAACCGGGGATGCCCGCCCAGACTGCATCAGCTTCAATCCACCAGGGACCCGCGTCCGTCAGGAGCCGATTCATCCGTTCCGGCTGCACAAATGCCACGCCTTTGAGACGGGCAATCCGGTTGGCCTCATTCCTGCTGATTTGTGCCGCGAAACCGTTGAGGACAACACTATAGCGGAAATCCACTGTCGGAACGCGCCCAATGGCCGATGCGGCCGCTCCTAAAACAGCATCCTGTTTGCCGGTCAGGTAGCCCTGATAAGCTCGGGAGGAAGCGTCAGTCACGTTGAGCTTTCTGGCGCCCGTGGCCGGAGCGCTGGTCGCGGCCAGGCCGGGCAGACCCCCATGATAATCCGCCAGTGGGGCATCTTTCAACACCACGATATATCGACCGGTTTCGGATTCTCCGATCTCGGCTTTCACGCCCCCAACCACCGGGCCTGCCCACGCCGCCGGGTTCAGGCAGAACAGGCCCATCATGAATACCGCGAACCATGAATGATACTTCAACATGTATGTCTCCTCTATCATTGGTTATGATTTATTTCGATAACCCGTGCACCTCATCGGGAGATTCCGGGTGCAGTTTCAGTTGCCGGTCTGGTTCAACGCTACGCACATCCGGAAGCTCCGATATCTTTAATGCCTCGTCAGGGGTCATGGTCATCACCACCGCGTTGATCACAACAGCGAACTGCTTTTCGAAACCCACTTCCCTTTTCAACAGTTGTTCCGCCCTTTTTTTGAATAGGGCCTGTTTTTCTGCCAGATAGGCCAGGTAAGCCTGAGTCCCGGGAGAGCGTTGATTCAGCTTTTGTCCCGTGATTGCAGGATTCGTGGGTTCCAGGCCCGGTATGCCTCCCCCGTATCCAGCCAGGGGAGGATCCACCAGCTGGACGATATAACGAACGTGGATGTCACTCTTGGAAAGCGCCTTTTCCGATGAAGGGGGAGACTTCTCCTGCCTTGCTCCTGATGAGGATGTCATCGGTGCTGAACAGGATATGGTGATAAACAGGCATGACAGCAGGACCATCGCGAAACGATTGCGCAAGACGAACGTAATTGTGAGGAACATGGCAACCTCCTTTTCTGACCCTGTCAAAAATAGAATTGTACACCCACCTGAACGGCATGGGTTTGGATGGGATCCCCATGCAGGGGGATCCCCCCTGTTTCATAATCCTGTCCTCCCATTCCCATGAAACGATATCCCAGAAGCAGGCGCCATGTGTCCGCGAGGGCGTAGGAAACCCCGGCCATGAGTTTATAGGCAAAGAGGGTATTGCTCCCGCAGGTGGGAGGGAAATCCGCCAGGGTAATATCATTGGCCTCGAAGCGGAGAGCGCCTAAACCCGCTCCCACATAAGGCCTGAATGGCCCGCCGGTGGGGATATCATAGAAGAAATTGACCGCTGCCCCCCACATGTCAAAGGAACCGGAGAGATCGCCCCCTCCTCCGGCAAAACTGACCTGGTCGGCGTTGCTGCGTCCGTACATCAGTTCTCCCTCGATCCGAAAGTCGCCGTATCGGTATCCCAGCGCTCCGTCGATGTCCACGCCCCATTGAGACGTTATTTTCCCAGGTGAAAGGTCAGGTGAGCTGGTGTCTAAGGAAAAGGGGCATACTGCCGATGAGGTGAGGGAGGCATAAAAGCCTGTTTGCGGGGTGGTTTTCCGACCATCATCAGCACACGATACTGCTGCCGTAAAAAGGAAAAAAAATCCCGAAATAACGATGGAAAAACTTCTCAATGCACTGCCCTCACTTTCTCCTCTTGTCAGATGCCCTTATCGTGTAGGAATGTGGATAGCACATCTTTTGTATTTGATCAAGAATTCACGCTTTATCATGGCCTCAGCCATCTTGCATTTATGGCGACATCATTTATCGTAACGCACTGCTCTACCCGGAAGAGATTGCCTTTCAGTGTGGACGGGAGAGCCTGACTTTTTCAAAATTCAATAAAAGCGTCAACCGACTGATTCACGCCCTAAAATCTCATGGCGTTTGATGTAAAGGATGAACAGTTGGATGAAGTGCTTATAGGCCTTGAAGAAAAGGGATGGGCGCAATTGAACCGCGACAAAAAGGGGATCGCCCTGGCCAAGACTACCTATGACGGGCTGGGCCGGGCCTTTCCCCTGGACCACTACAAAGGGTTCCCCGCTTGGGCCACCGAGGACCGAATTTTTTAGTTCAACGTCGAAACCCTTGCTCTCGGGGCGAGGCCGGAGAAAAGGCGTCAACAATATTAGGCTTTTGTTATCAAAATGGATAGCAAAGATCGGAAAATTTTTCTAACGTTTTTGGCGACAAAAGCTTATGGACGTTCCGCGGACCTCAGAATATTGTCGAGTAACGGGCAGGATGGCTCAATATGATGAGTCCTCATACAGTTCATCACGGGTCCAATTTCGAGAGCCAGTTATGTCCTGGGTTTTCAACCGCAATAAAAGGGCGTTTTTCATTGCATTTTTTTGCAACGCATCCGCATTCACGGAAGTGAGTCTTGCTACAGGCGTACCCTTTGACAGTATTGTAATCTCTTCATACTCTGTTGGCGATTCAATGAAAAATAGTGTAAGACTAAAAGCACCTAAGCGACGCAAACGAGCTAAAACACCGGAACCCTTTTACCCTTAACGTCTTAAATTATGCCGAAATTCATTGCAGACCTCCATATCCATTCCCGCTTCTCCCGGGCGACTTCAAGAGACCTGGATCCCGAGCATCTCGCCCTTTGGGCTCAGAAAAAGGGCATCAAGGTCGTGGGTACAGGTGACTTTACCCATCCGGGGTGGATATCGGAATTACAGGAAAAGCTGATAGAAGCCGAACAGGGTCTTTTCCGTTTAAAGCCGGAGCTTGCGGAATCGATCAAGCCGGAGATTCCGACCTCCTGCCAGGATTCCCCGAGGTTTATGCTGACCTCTGAAATAAGCTGCATCTACAAAAAAAATGATAAGACCCGGAAGGTGCACCATCTCATCCTCCTGCCTGATTTTGATTCGGTTCTAAAGCTGAACAGGAGATTGGAACAGATCGGCAACATCCGCTCCGACGGCAGACCGATCCTGGGGCTGGATTCCAGGAACCTGCTGGAGATCGTTTTGGAAACCAGTGATCAGGCATTTTTTATTCCAGCCCATGTCTGGACGCCCTGGTTTTCCCTTTTCGGCTCCAAATCCGGGTTTGATGATATTGAGGAGTGTTTCGAGGATCTTACACCGCATATCCACGCTTTGGAAACCGGACTCTCTTCCGACCCGCCCATGAACCGGCTATTGTCTCAACTGGATCCATATCTTCTGGTTTCCAATTCCGACGCCCACTCACCGGCCAAACTGGGCCGGGAGAGCAATCTGTTTGAAACGGCGCTCGATTATGACGCCATGGTCAGGGCCATGACGAATGGGCAGGGATTTTCAGGCACCATTGAATTCTTTCCCGAAGAAGGAAAATACCACCTGGATGGGCATCGCAAATGCCAGGTCCGGCTTCACCCCGGAGAAACGAAATCCCTGAACGGGATTTGCCCCGTCTGCGGCAAACCCGTGACCGTGGGGGTTTTTCATCGCGTGCACGATTTGGCGGACAGAGAGCACCCGAAAAATACTGAGGCTTTTTTCAGTCTGATCCCTTTAACGGAAATTCTGTCGGAAATCCAAGGGTGTGGACCGGCTACAAAAAAAGTGACGCATATTTATGAAGATCTGATCAAGACGCTGGGTCCTGAACTCCCTATCCTGATGGATGCGTCCCTGGAAGAGATAAAGAAGACCGGCGGTATCCTTCTGTCCAAGGCCATTGATCGCATGAGGAACAACAAAGTTATCCGCCAGGAAGGGTATGACGGTGAATATGGCGTGATTCGTCTTTTTGATGACGGTGAAAAAGAGGAACTGCTTGGCCAGACGGCATTATCTAAAACAAAACCGAAAAAACAGAAATACCCTAAAGCGAAAACCCAAGGCGCATGAGCAGCTTTCATTATTTTAATGGCTTATGCGATCCTATGAAGCCTGGTGTTGGGTGGGGTCATTCAATGCCTTGGATAATGCGTCTTTTACCCATACGTTTAGGCTCTTTCCCTTTTTTCGAGCCTCTATGGAAATACTTTTGTGTAATCCGGGTTCCACACGTACCACAAATTTACCGGAATACGGTTTTTCAGGTTCCTCACCACGATCAGCGCAAAAAGTAAGATAATCGTCCACCGAATCCTGGAAAGCTTGTTTAAGCTCATTGACTGTCTCGCCTTCAAAGGTAATAACGTCCCTTAAATTAATCACTTCGCCATGAAAAATATTGGCGTCATCGTCGAATTCAACTTTAGCAGAATATCCTTTATATTCCATCATGGTATCACTCCTGATTCGATTAAGAATCTTCGTACGGATTTGACAGACGCTTTGCTCGTTACTCGCTGGGGATGCGGTCGGTGAAAAACAGCACGGACGTCATTGAGTGCAACCCTTACACGAGATCCTTGGCCTTCCGATATTTCAGCGCCAAGTGCCACAAACAAAGCCTCGATATCATTCCATGGAATATCGGGCCGTTCCGGCTTATGGAATATTTTCGATAGCGTCTGCCGTTGTTTCTTGTTCATGCGTGTATAGTATCATGTTTTGATGTCAAGTCAACCACGTATTGGAAAAGACGGCTATTCATCAACCCAATACGGCGCTTTATTCGCCGGACCCGAGGAAGCAAATGTTCTTAGGGACATCCTTTAAATAATCAATTACCCACACTTTCAATCAGGGTTAAGGAATTGCTTTTTCACCGGGCGGGTGATAAGGTATATCGGATCTTCAAATCAGGTTTGTGGCCGCCACCCCTACGGAAACATCCATTGAACCGGCGCCGGAAAACCTATGGACCGGTATCGGAATGCCTTGGTTTATGAGCCTTACCAAAACCGGATTTCATCCGATTATCAGCCAATGGTTTTTTGAAACCTACGGAACCCCGACGGATGTCCAGGAAAGAGCCTGGCCTGAAATCGCTTCCGGCTGCTTCTTCCAGGGGCTCCCCGGTCCCCAATTCATCTCCTTTGAGGCGCCCCGTTTTCTCAGGAAATCGCTGTCCGATGATGTTGTGTTCTGGATCAATGCCACGGACCCCGCATCGCTTTGCGGCATCAAGCCGGAGGGACTAACCCGCCCCTTGCCGTCGCGAATCGTTTCAACCCATCTGGTATTTCACGGGAACAGGCTTGTTCTGGTTTCCAAACGAAATCACAAACGTCTTGAAATCCATGTGCCACCCGATTCCATTCACTTGAGCCGGTATTATCAACTGTTTAAAGATCTGGTGAACAGAGAATTCAATCCAATCCGGTCGGTCCGAATCGAAGAGATCAACGACCAAAAAGCTACCCACAGCCCCTACGGAGCGTCACTGAAAGCATTTGGCTTTTCGTCCGACTACAAAGGGTTTGAATTAAGACCCTCCTTTTAGAGTGTTATGGTTCTCTAACTGAAATGGTAGTAATTTCCGATGCTGATTTTATAAATTTTTTGTCAAATGTCACAAATACTTCCGAGTCCTTTGATTGCGCTAAATGAATGGCGTCGGCAAAATCCATTCCCTTCAGATGCCATTCAATGGCATCGGCGATTGAAGCAGGATCTTGTAGCCGAACATTTGACAGTCCGAATAATGATTTAAACGCGTTCATGATTTCAGCCGGTTTGAAGTGATATGCATACCGCAAGACCCACTCACATTCAAGAATTACGGATGTTGTGATAATTACCTCTTCTTTTTTAAATAGCGCTTTCGCTCTTCTGAATTGGAGTTTATCATCACCGGTCAGCAAGCGAACAATCACGTTGGTATCGACCGAAATCATTGTTTGTGCTCCAGGGCGCCTTGTTTTATCGCCTCTTCCATGCCGTCGATTGAAACGGGTTCCCCTGAATATTTCAAGATGCCGGCGACTTGTTCAAGCTCTGTATTTTCAAAAGTGCGAGAAGACTTTAATAGAATGCCGTCACCGGTATCAATTACGGAGAGCTTTTGACCGGTATCCCAATTATATCGAGATCTTAATTCTTTCGGTATAATAACTTGCCCTTTGCTTGATAATTTGGTTTGCATTGCAACCTCCAAAATATAAGTAAGATTTATGTAAGAATATAACCGTTGGTTTGGAAAAGATCAATGAAATTTGACCTTTCTTTATGTATTTGCTTAACCAATAATTAAATCCAATCCGGTCGGTCCGTATCGAAGAAATCAACGACCGGAAAGCCGTAGCCAGCTCCTATGGAGCTTCACTGAAGGCATTTGGCTTTTCGTCCGACTACAAAGGGTTTGAATTAAGGCGGGCCTTTTAGG
>JBBSAR010000161.1:0-8039 GCA_038252125.1 Desulfatiglandales bacterium | reverse complement strand
GGCTCGCCCCAATCGGGGACGTTATGCACAGTGTGACAGGCAAGAATGCAATCCTTGCAGGCGCCCTTCTCCTGCTTTTCAAGGCATTTTCGCATGTCAATAACCATGCTCCATCTCTTACCCTCGGTAAGGGGAACCCCTTCTGTGGCAGCTTCGAGCTCGCCAGGCGCGAGGATATCCATCGCCGCCTTTCCGCCAAGCCCGAAAAGGGCGGCAACCCCGGCTATCTTTAAGAAGTCTCTTCTGTCTACGCCCATTACTTACTCTCCTTCGGTACAATATGACAGTCCCAGCAAAAGGGGGCCACATCCATATAATTGTGACACTGATCACAGAACTTTGTCTTATTGGAATGGCAGCTCATACATGTGACCTGAAGACTCTTGTAGTAAATTTTTCCGTTGTCGGCCTTGTAATACCTTTCCCCATCCCGAACGACCGTGTTCCTCCATTCATCCAGCATTTGAAAATGGGAGGTCCTCATGTACGCCGTATCCGCTACACACTGTTTGGCCTTTTTGGCCTCGACCGTAAGCTGTGGATCTGGCGCCTTGGCGGCCTTTCCTGCATTATAGAAGAAAGGGGAAAGAAAAAGGCCGATGCCGATGATCAACCCCGCGATGATTTTTCCTCCATCATACATCCTCTTCATCCTCCATTCCAGGGAGCGTTTCCCCACGCAAATCCGTGGTTCTCTTCTTTTCCCCGTCCATAATCAGTGCATTTGCAACCAGCTCATGAACACCGCAGACGTCGACTTCAGGAACCCAGTATTGCATGGAAGCCGTTAATACCGCCCGGTCAATGGCGCAGATACAGGAAAGCATGTTTACGTCATGTTTTTCATGCACATGTTTTACCGCATTGGCCCGGGGGAGCCCGCCTCGCATGCGGATTTCCATATTTTCCCCTGCATTCAAACCGGAGCCGCTTCCACAGCAGAATGTCTGCTCCCTGATGGTCTCAGGCGGCATTTCATAGAAATTATTGCAGACATTCTTGATTACATATCTCGGCTCTTCCAGGAACCCCATGCCCCTTGCGGTGTTGCAGGAATCATGGAACGTCACATTCAAATGGTCGTTCCGGCTCGGGTCCAGCTTCAGTTTGCCATTCTTTATCAGATCGGCCGTAAACTCAACCAGATGAACCATTTTTGTGCTGTTGGCGTTTTCAAAAGCGGTCCCGGTGATGGGAGAAACCGGTTTTTCCATGAAATCCGCCGGGCCGTTAAAGGTATCCATGTACTGGTTCAAAACCCGCCACATATGGCCGCACTCGCCGCCCAACAACCATTTGACTTTCAATCTTCTGGCTTCCGCATACATCTTGGCATTGAGTCGTTTGGCCATTTCATGGGAGGTGAAAAATCCGAAGTTTCCTCCCTCGGAGGCGTAGGTGCTCCAGGTGATATCCAGGCCGAGGGATTTCAGCTGATGAAAGAGCATCAGATATCCCATGCAGGTGTAAGTGCCCGGGTCGGCGAAAACATCTCCTGAAGGGGTGATGAAAAGGATCTCGGCCCCTTTCCGGTTGAAATCAGGTTCGACATGTATTCCTGTCACATCTTCAATTTCGTCCACGAAAAACTCAAGCATGTCCTTGAATGCGTGGGGCTGAATTCCAAGATGATTCCCCGTCCTGTAGCAGTTGGCCACGGGCGCAGCAATCCAGTCGATATTGAGGCCCAGGAGATTGGTGAGTTCGCGCCCCATGATCGTTATTTCGGCCGTATCGATTCCATAAGGACAGAAGAGGGAACAGCGCCGACATTCCGTGCACTGGTATAGGTAATACCACCATTCCTTGAGCACGTCTTCCGTAAGGTCCCGGGCGCCGGCAAGCTTCCCTAAAAACTTACCGGCCTTCGTGTGGTTCCTTCTGTACACCGATCGGAAAAGCTCGGCGCGGAGCACCGGCATATTCTTGGGGTCGCCGGAACCGATGAAAAAATGGCATTTGTCCGCACAGGCGCCACACCGGACGCAGATATCCATGAAAAGCTTGAAGGATCGGTACTTGCCAAGACGCTCTTTCATGCCTTCTTCGATGATTTCCTTCCAGTTCTCGGGCAATTGCCAGTCGTCGTCCAGGGGACTCCACTCTTTAGGGTAAGGCATGCCCACATATTCAAGATTTTTGGCTTTGCCGCCATAACAGGCCACGCCTGCCTTGATTTCGGTGGGAGTATCCATCCACCCCTTCAGCAATGGTGGAGAGTGATCGATCTTCGCGGTTTGTTCCGGTTTTGGGGTATCGGCCATGATTACTCCTTAATTTTCTGTTTCCGAGGTTTCAGCCCCTTTGTCAACAGGCAGCCCAGCCTCTATCATATGTTCTCTGAATTCATCTTCGTATTCTTCATACGTATGGGTATGTACAGGGTAGCTCCAAGGATTGACGTGTCTTACAAAACGGGAGTTGTTCGCCAGATTTCGTGTGGGACTCAGAAACACTCCGGCGAGATGCATCAGTTTACTGAAGGGAAAATAGGCAATCAATACGCAGATAATGAACAGATGGATATAAAAAATAACGCCGATTCCCTCGGGCGCGGTGGGGCTGAACTTGAACAGACCCACGGCCAGTTCCTTTACCTTGGTAATGTCGACCCGGATGAGATATCGCATAAGCATGCCGGTAAAACCGAGTGCAAGGATCAGAAAGAGGGGAAAATAATCGGCAGGCAGGGAAATATAGCGAATCTGGGGATAGAGCACTCGCCGAAGGAAAAGCCAGGTAACGGCTGCCATCAAAAGCATATCCGTAAGATAAACACCCGGCAAATTAAAGCCGTTAAATGGAGAGGCGCCCATCTGCATGAATCCGTCCAGGTTCTGAAGCAGGGTTACAAAACTCGGGACAGGTTCCATGAAAAACCGGAAGTGCCTCAAAAAAATGACGAGAAAGGAGTAGTGAAAAAGAAGGGCGGCAAGCCAAAGCCATTTTTCCCATTCATAATCTATTTTGGGAACACCATCAACTCTTCTGTACTCGAGTCTGGTGTTTCGGAAAAGCGAGCGAAAGGTAAGTACTTCGAAAATCATTCTGACGACAACGCCCCAGGTTCCTTTGGGATTGTCAATGGGATTCTGCTTGATCCAGGGAAATGACCATTCCTGCCCCGCCGTGGTCGGGATCCTGAAAGGCACGGGGGATTTGCCCCAGTCAATGACCCGAACAATGATTCCCACAAAGAAAGTGAGCATAGCCGCATAAGGAATGATTATTCCGAAAAGAACGCGCAAATCCAGCGCTCCCACGCCGATCCAGGGGATCAGCACAACGACGATGACAGCGAAAAAGGAAACCAGAATGCTTAGTACAAAATTCATAGACCATTACCTCATTTCAAAATACTGTCCCAGGAAACCTGTCTCTTAAAGATCCGGTGAACATTCCGGAATCTCGCTAATAAGATTTGCTCTTTCCAATAACCTGCCCACCTCATTTTTCACTTCATTCACCCTGATTTCAAAGAGTCTCTGACGGCATTTTCCGTAGATGTCAAAGGCCAGGAGCGTCATTTGGTCCATCCGGCTGTCAAAATCCTTCAGTACAGCGGAATGCCCCTCTCCCAGCACACCTCTGACAAGTTCTTTCAATTCCATGACGAAGGACACTGCCTGGGAAGGCTTGAAATCCTGTACAGCTCTGATGCGGATGATGTTTTCCAGACAGGCCGTGATCTTTTCCAAGTCTCCGTCCTCTCTGATCAGTTCATCGTACAGAGATTCTATCTCATTGGCAATGACGAAACCCACAGGGTTTGCGAACTGACTTTTTCCCTTTTTTAAAAAGGACTGGCTGCCTTTGGGGTAGGAGGCAATGATTATATTGCGCCATTCTTTTACAAGATCGGACCTTTTTTCGGCCAGGAGGCTTTGAATACCCATTGCTGAAATTTGTTCCCTTCAAGGGTTGGTTGTTTGGATCGTTACCGGATCACTTGTGATTTTAGCTTGAAACCTATAGAAAAAAACCATTCTTGTGTCAAGAAAAAAATCTTCTTTTTCAAGCGCTTCAGGATTCACAGCTACGGCTTTCGGGGTTCTCATCGTCTCGTACATCCGGAAATGACCACGGCAAGGCAGGAGGTGAGCATCAATAATTCACTTCCACCAGGAAAAGCCCCCGGGGAGGGGCCTTTATTCCGGCCAACTGTCGATTTAGCGAATCCAGAATCTCCTTGAATTGGGCCGGTGTTGTTTTTTCAAGACCCACGTCAACCAGTGTCCCCACGATATTTCTCACCATATGCCGGAGGAAACCGTTGGCTTTGATCCTGAAAACCAGCAGATCTCCTTTTTCAACGGCGATTTCCGCAAGAAGAACCGTCCTGACGGGATTTGTATTTCCACTTCCGGTTGATCTAAAACTGGAAAAATCCCTGGTTCCCGTAAGAAAGTCCATGCAAGGCAAAATGGCGCCGATGTTCAATGGTCGACGGATTTGCCAGACATATCCGCGAAGGAATATATCGGGCTCTTCGCGGTTCAGTATCCGGTACTCGTACATCTTGCTTTTACAATGGTAACGAGAATGAAAATCCAGGGGAACATATTGGGCGTCTTTGATGAAAATGTCGCCGGGAAGCAGGGCATTGAGTCCCTTTCGAAGGGACTCGGGAGGAATGGAGGTAAACGTCCTGAAATTACATGTCTGGTGCAGGGCATGGACGCCCGCATCCGTTCTACCCGAAGCAATCAGTCTGACCTCGGAACCGATCATGGTTCGGAGTTTTTCTTCCACCATTTCCTGAACGGTCATACCATTATCCTGGCGTTGCCAGCCATGGTATTGGGAACCGTCGTAGCTTACGGAAAGTTTGATGTTTTTCTCAATAGCCATTAAATAGAGTAAAAAAAAGGGAATCCTCGGAGGATTCCCTTTTCCTGCAAAAAAACTGTGATAAATCTATCTTTTTGAGTACTGAAAACGCGCCCTGGCGCCGGGTTGACCATATTTCTTACGCTCTTTCATCCTCGAATCCCTTGTGAGAAATCCAGCTTTCTTTAGCACTTCTCTTAAACCGGCATCCACGTCCACGAGCGCTTTGCTAATTCCATGCCGGATAGCGCCTGCCTGGCCTGATATCCCTCCACCCTTCACGTTCACGTAAATATCGAACTTATCGGGCATCTGAGCCAGTTGAAGCGGGGACATGATCGTGGTCCTGTCGGCTTCCCGAACCAGATACTCTTCCGCCGTCTTTTTATTGATCCGAATTTCTCCGTTGCCGGGCTTCATCCAAATTCTTGCGATGGACGTCTTTCTTTTGCCGGTAGCACTGTAGAGTTCTTCTGCCATCTAAATCTCCAATTCCTTCAATTGTTGAGCCTGATGTGGATGGTCCACGCCGGTATAGATCTTCAACTTTTTCAGTTGACGTCTTCCCAGGCTGTTTTTCGGCAACATGCCTCTAACAGCGAAACGAAGAAGATCTTCCGGCTTTTTTTCAAGGAGCTTCCTGGCTGTGATCTCTTTGAGTCCGCCTAAGTAGCCAGTATGTCGATAATAGATCTTTTTGTCCCACTTCCGACCTGACAGAGTCACCCTTTCGGCGTTTACGACCACGATAAAGTCGCCTGTATCCGCATGCGGGGTGAAAATCGGTTTATGTTTTCCTCTCAACCTCGAAGCGATCTCGGTTGCGATTCTTCCCAGTGGTTTATTGTCGGCATTCACTATAAACCATTGCTTTTCTACTTCATCTTCTTTTGGAAAAAACGTTTTCATAGGTATCGTCCTGTGTTTCGAAAATTGTAAAAGATCTTTTTATGAAAAAAATAGTTTTATGTCAAGCGATTTTTTTTAAAAAATTATTTGACAAGGTTTGGCTTTCCTGGTAAATATTCCCTCCAGACTTCGTGGCGCCCGTAGCTCAGTTGGATAGAGCGCCGGGCTTCGAACCCGTAGGCCGCAGGTTCGAGTCCTGCCGGGCGCGCCATTTCAAGTTCGAAGAGTGAAAAAAAGGGGCCTGTAGCTCAGTTGGCAGAGCAGTTGACTCTTAATCAATTGGTCGAAGGTTCGAATCCCTCCAGGCCCACCAACAATATCAAGCACTTATGGCAAATCGCTGTGAGTGCTTTTTTTTGTTTCTTCCCGTTTTTGTACACCCCTTGTGCACTTTTTTTGATTTTGGCCACAAAGAAACACTATTTTTTTTCCGTCAAGAGGATAATCACTCATTGCATTTTAACAATACGTTTCCAAAAAAGGAAACGAAAAAGAAAACCTCATCCGCGAAGTAAGTATTTCTCACGTTCACCGTCCGGTCAAATCCAAAAAGTTAGCGATGATTTTTCCACCCACAAAAAAACCGGCCCCCGATATTCCAGGAAACCGGCTTATTTATCTGTAGTTACCGAGATTTGATCTGACATGTATCAGAAGTCAGTCAAGACTTGTTCCTACAGCGTGTGGATATGCATTAAGAAGTTTTCGTAATCTGCACTTTGGAACCAGCCGATTTTTGCGAGGCTGAGATATCCAAACTTCACCTTTTGCTTGTAATCTCAAACGGATGTTTAATAACGGTAAGTTTCACTCTTGGATTAACAGTCTGAAAAGGACTCGACCACAAGATGTAGTGGCTTTAAATAATGAGCAGGATGGCAAATTCGATCTTGCTCGGATGAGATATTGAGCTCATATTCCCATCCGTCGGCACCTGTTTTTAAAGGATGCAGCAGTCAGTTTCACCTCACAATCCTTTACACTTGGCAAGCTCTTCTTTAAGCCGCGCCTTATTTTCCGGCTCCTCCAGAAAAGCCGTGCACTGTTCCGCCTGTTCCAGGGTAAGGGTATGTCTGTCCAGCAGTTTCATCATGGTATCATCTGTTGGCATTCCTGCCAGGATAAGAACCTGTCTGCGCATATCGGCATATCCTGTTGACTCAAGAAATCCCCTTCCGATTTTCTGTCCGTCTGAGGTTTCCAAATAGACCGCGCCTTCTGAATACTGGGCGCCGGTAGCGAAGAATCCTTCCTGCCCTGTCTGAACTATGGGAATCAGATAAAACTCTCTGTGTTCTGCCGGAACATCCTCGCCCAGAATCACCTTTACCCGGTTCGGGTACCAGGTATCAGTGGGCAGATAAGGAGCATAGCTGACCCTGCTCTTTATCCATTGGTCAACCACTATACCTCCCTGAATGGATCTGTAACTGCCGTCCTGCTCAATATAAACTCCTTTGGCTGAAGCATTCATGGTTCCCGGAGGATTCTCGCCTGTCTGCTCGTAAAACCCGGCATTGGCCGTGGTATGAAGTGCAGACAGCCCGATTTCCGTATTGTCATCAAACTGGAGCATCATCCAGTCCCAGCCGCCCGGATTCGGAGGCTTGACAAGGGCTGTAAGGTTATTAAAGGCGCGCACCACATCACTTCTCGGATTACCGCCCGGCATAAAACCGGTTCCGTATTGATGATCATACCAGAATTTTCCTGAGTTCAGGGTGAACTTTGTACCGTTTATGCTCAAACTGCTTGTGTCAGGATTCAGCAAAAGATTGGGAACTGAGTAATATAATGTTCCGACTCCTCCGCAGCTGGGGCTCAAGCCTTCATCGCCGTTCAGCACGTATCCTTTGGTCTGGTCAAGGGTCAGACTGATTTTAATTTCCACAGGTTCCTGCCCTGATTCGTCCAATCCCCAGGCTTGCAGGTCAAGAGGAAACAGACTGTCACTGCTGGTTGAAAAAATACGATTTTTCCCCTGTTCGTAATTGAAAGGAGCTTCACTGAAGTTGATCAGGCCGGTTGTTCCTGCAACAATATAGGGTTTGGCCCTGTAGTGGCGGTCCCCGGCCTTGCTGATTGCAAAATGCATTTCCAGAATCTGGTTTTCCATATTGCTCAGACCGGCAGATTGAGCCATGTCCGGTGGCAGAACGGAATAATGCCAGAACATCATCTGTACTCCAAATTCTTCCCCGGAGTCTGCAAAAGCGCTTCCCACAAAAAAATGCCAGCCCACCTGATATTCATTTTGCGGACTGTCGTCTTTTGGAAAACTGAAGCTGATTTCGGAAGGG
>JBBSAR010000160.1:0-8071 GCA_038252125.1 Desulfatiglandales bacterium | reverse complement strand
ATATTGCCTGGCAATCCAGTTGCGTGCGCAGATGTTGGGGCGACTGACCATGGACTCCAGAAGTGACCCGTGATCTTCCGGTTCTCCCATAACCGGCTCTGTCAGCCCCCGGCTGGCCGGTGGCAGCCATTCGGCATCGAATTGCCATTGAGGAAAATCCGATTCCAGCAAATCCATTCGTATATAGGCGCAGGTCTTCTCCCTGTAACGGAGGTGAAGGTAACCCGAATCATTAAAACGGCCGATGACCGTGCTTTCTACCGAATGTTTCCGAGAGAGGTCCATAAACCGATCCAAATCTTCGGGTCGAATCGCAATGGTCATTCTTTCCTGGGATTCGGAAACCCAGATTTCCCATTGATCCAGGCCCTCATATTTCAGAGGCACCTTATCCAGGTCAACAATGCAGCCGTTGCTGAAACGGGCGGATTCCCCGATGGAGGAAGAGAGCCCCCCCCCGCCGTTGTCCGTGATAAAGGTGATGAGCCCTTCGTCTCTGACTTCGAGTAGGAAATCATGCATCTTTTTCTGTGTGTAAGGGTCCCCGATCTGTACATGGCCGGCAGGGGTATGCTCGCTGAAGGTTTCCGATGCAGCGGTAACCCCGTGAATGCCGTCTTTGCCTACCCTCCCGCCCGACATGATGATGAGATCGCCGGGGGATGTTTTTTTCTTATGGGAAGATTCCTTTCCTATCCGAGCGGGCATGATTCCCAATGCCGTCACGAACACAAGACATTTGCCGATGTAACTCTCATCAAAGAGAAGCATCCCGAACGGGGTGGGGACGCCGCTCTTGTTGCCGCCATCTCTCACGCCTTCAATGACGCCGTCCAGGAGTCGTCTGGGATGCAGGTGAGGCGCTAGTTCCCCCTTGTAATCCCGGGGACCAACACAATAATCGTACATGCCCATAATGAGTCTTGAGCCTTTTCCCGTTCCCATGGGATCCCTATAAATACCCACGATTCCGGTGATTGCTCCGCCGTAAGCCTCCATGTTGGACGGGCTGTTATGGGTTTCACCGGTGATGACATAATAGTGGTCGTCTCCAAATTTTGCCACACCCGCATTATCCCACAAAACGGAAACAACCCAGTCCTTTTTCTTCATGATCTTCAAGGTTGGGTATTCGATGCAGGTCTTGAAGAGGCTGTCTATGGTCTCGGTCTCTCCGGTGAAAATATCGCGATATCTGAAAAGCGCCCGGAAGGTGTTATGGTTGCAATGATCGCTTCTGGCTTGTGCGATATATTCCAGTTCCACATCCGTGGGCAGTTCGAGCCCCACCTCTTTTCTGTCCGCCTTAACGTCCTCGCGAAGAAAATATTCCCGAATGACGGGGATATCCCTGTCCTGCAGGGCAAGATTTCTTTCGACGGATATCCTCTTGAGCTCTTCATCGGTTTGAATCGGTATCGTGCTTACCGAAGGGTCGTGATTCAAAATGACCTTGGGCGTTGGAAATCCAATTCCTGTTTCATGATTCCAGTCATCTCGGGAAAATATCTTCCATTGCTGAATAACGTCATTCGCCAGGAGTTCGGAGGCAATTCGGCGCACTTCCTCCCGGGTGAGCACCCCTTTCATTTCATAAAGCTTGGAAGTATAAACAGCCTCTTCCTTTTTGAGCGGAATCCCTATAAGATCTTCCAACGCCTCTTTCGCGGTGCTTCCCGCGGTATCCCTAACTCCGGGACGGTATCCAATCCAAATGAGCCAGTCAAAATCGCGGGTGGTGGGGGCGTAAGACGAATCTTCCGTGACCGGATTGGTGAAGATTTCGGTCCTGATCGATTCCATCATGGCGTCATCCAGGGAGGCATCGAAGGTCAATACCCTGATAACCCGGATATCACGCACATTAAAGTCGAAATATTCTCTGGCTTTTCTCAGGATTCCAGCGCCTTCGGAATCAACGAGATCCTTTTTCAATCTGATTTCAAGTCTGCATGTCATCTACATTTTTCCTGTTGAATGGTTTTGGTGAAAGATATTTTAAATTTCTTAACGGGTTTTAGAGATGGAGTCAACACAATAGTTCGCTTTTTAGAAGGCTTGAAATCGGAAGGGATTGTACCTATATTGAGAGGTAACCGATCGCTCCTGAAACGGGAAATGAAATACCGGGAGTTCGGTAAAAAATATCTCCTTTCATGGAGAAAACCTTATTTTTGAAGATTCCAGGGTTGGTGATTTCATCAAGTCTGTATCGTTTCCTGAAGGGCCATCTTGCTGTTTCCTTTGGAAAAGGAGTATTGAAATGAAAGAAACGGAAGAAATGAATGTAGTCGAGAACGAAGGTGGAAGAGTTCCCAGTCAACAGGAACTTGAAAAAGAATTGAGTGACTATTTGTCAAAGAAGTATGGCAACAGAGTCAAAATTATTTCCCCGTTTGTCGTCCCCAAGAAAGACGAGGAGGGTGGCCGGGAGCAGTTAGGGTGCGAAGGCGAGGGGATGCCCTTGTTTGATGGATTGCCGGAGGAGTTGGAATCGTACCTGGACGGGTTTGTTGTAAAACAAGACCAGGTAAAGGCAGTGCTCGCAACCAAGATCTGCACCCATTTTAATAGAATTAAGTTCAACAGACAGAAGAATTCGAAGACCGGGGCCGGAGGAAAAAGAGGGGTCGGCATAGGAATGATCAAGAACAATGTTCTTCTGATTGGTCCTACCGGGGTAGGAAAGACATACATTATTAAATTGATTGCCCAGAAACTGGGAGTGCCCTTTGTAAAAGGGGATGCCACCAAGTTTAGTGAAACCGGATATGTGGGTGGTGATGTGGAAGATCTGGTTCGCGACCTCGTCTATGAAGCGGGTGAAAATATCGAGCTTGCGGAAAATGGAATTATTTATGTGGATGAAATAGACAAAATTTCGTCTTCAAAGAATCTGATCGGTCATGACGTTTCGCGTACGGGTGTTCAGCGTGCCCTTCTCAAACCGATGGAGGAGACGGATGTTGATTTGAAAGTTCCACACGACCCCATATCGCAGATACAGGCCATCGAGCATTATCGACGAACGGGAAAAAAGGAAAAACGGGTGGTGAACACCAAAAACATCCTTTTCATTATGAGTGGCGCTTTCGGAGATCTCGCTGAAATCATAAAGAAAAGGTTGCAGAGTCAAGGAATAGGATTCGAAGCGGATGTCAGGCCGGCGGAAGTCCCTTGGGAGATTTTAAAAGAGGTCCGCGCCCAGGATCTGATTGAATTCGGTTTTGAGTCGGAATTTGTGGGCCGGCTTCCGGTGGTGGTGGTCTTTGATGAACTGAAAAAAGGCGACCTTGTCCAGATTCTCAAGAATCCCAACAACCCGATCATCATGAGTAAGAGACTTGACTTCAGGTCTTACGGAATCGACATTGTCTTTGAGGATGCTGCCCTGGAAATGATTGCCGAGAGGGCCGCGGCGGAGAAGACAGGGGCCAGAGGGCTGGTGAGTGCCATTGAGAAGGTCATGATTCCTTTTGAAAAGCGGCTTCCTTCCACGAGCATCAAGAGATTTTTTGTCTCCAAAGAGGTGGTGCAGGATCCGGAGGGCCAGAGCGAGTATTTGCTGGAACATTCCGAGAGTGAAGAGGTAAACCGCAGGTTTGAAGAACAGAAGGAAAAAGAACGGGCGGGCATCAAGAAGTATATTTCAGAAAAGGCCTCCGATTATATTGAGAAATCAGGTTTTGCCCTGTATGAAAAGCGAATGGATCTCATCGCGGAACTCTATATCGCGAATATCTGTGATATTGATACGGCGCTGGAAGATTTCAAGTCCATGATTGAACAGGTGAAAACGGAAGAGGAATCCCTGAAAGAAAAGCTGGATATCAAGATATCCTTTGAAGACGGGTTCATCGACGAAATTATCCGTGTGGCCATCAAGACCGATCAGGAACCGGGGCCTTTGACCTTTCAACTGGCGCAAAAACTTGAGTATGGCCTGAGGCTGGTGAAAGACCGTTCCAACATGGATAGCTTTACCCTCAATCAGGAAGCGGTTATCGATACCGAGAATTTTATCAATAACCTGATAAAAAATACCTATCGTGAAGAGCCTGTAGCCTGTGCCTGAGACCCCCCATTGATCAACATATTCCTTCTGTAAGTCGGGGCAACCCTCTATGAATATTGGTCCACATTCTTTTGATGAATTCATTTCCCTGGTTGAATCGTTTCATGGATTTGCCGCACCCGGCGTGCTCATGGGGGGAATAATGGTGGAGTTGGCCCGGAAAAATCTTCCCGATGGCGAACTCTTTGATGTTATTTCTGAAACCCCTAAATGTCTCCCGGATGCCATACAGCTCCTGACCCCCGCTACGGTGGGCAACGGCTGGATGAAGATACTCAACTTCGGCCGTTATGCCCTCAGTTTTTATGAAAAGTTTGAAGGGGCGGGGACAAGGGTCTTTGTTGATTCCGCTAAACTGGAGTCCTGGCCGGAGATCAAAAACTGGTTTTTTAAGCTTGTCCCCAAACGGGAACAGGATACAAAACTCCTTCGGGATCAGATCAGAAGAGCGGGTTTTGGGATCTATACCTGTCACCCGGTGACCGTGCGCCCCAATTTCCTGAAACGCAAAAGCCGGGGAAGAATTGTTGCCTGCACCATCTGTGGAGAAGCCTATCCCGCGGAAGACGGCGGCATATGCAGAAGCTGCCAGGGAGAGAATCCCTATCTTGAAACAGAGGTGACTCGAAAGGAAAACGTGACCGTCCCCTTTCCATTCATACAGGTTCCGGTACAAGAGGCGGTCGGCCGACGTGCGTTGCACGATATGACGGCCATTGTTCCCGGTGAGAGTAAGGGACCGGCCTTTAAACGCGGCCAGGAGATTACCGCGGGTGATGTTTGTCGTCTGCAGCAGATGGGAAGACACCATCTTTATGTAGAAGAAGAAAACGCCCCCGGCTCTGAATGGATTCATGAAGACGAAGCGGCTCTCGCCTTTGGCCGCGTCATGTCCGGCGATGGGGTGGGTTTTAATGAATCGCCGAGTGAAGGCAAAGTAAACTTCATGTCCACGCGGGACGGCCTTTTCATGGTCGATGAAACGCGTTTAGAGAGGTTCAATCTTGTTCCGGGTGTCATGTGCGCCACCCGCCACAAATATTCCGTGGTCAACAGGAATGCATTGTTAGCCGGTTCCCGGGCCATTCCACTCTATTTGTCTCAGTCTGATTTCAAAAAGGCCCTGGCCACTCTCGAGGATGAAAGCCTTTTCAGCGTCTTGCCTTTGAGGCAGGCGGATGTGGGCATCCTGGTGACCGGGACGGAAGTATTTCAGGGGCTTGTGAAAGACAAATTCGTCCCCATCATCAGCGACAAGGTAGAGAAACTTGGCTGCCGGGTCATCAAATCTCTGATTGTTCCGGATGACAGAGGCGCCATATGCCGGGGAGTGGGAAGCCTCCTGGACGCAGGGGCCGATCTTCTGATCACCACCGCGGGGCTTTCAGTGGACCCGGATGACGTAACCCGTCAGGCCCTTGTTGATGCCGGGATCACCGATATGTTGTACGGTGCGCCTGTTTTGCCGGGAGCAATGACCCTGCTGGCGAAGATAGGCGCCGTGCGGGTGATCGGAGTGCCTGCGTGTGCCTTGTATTTCAAAACCACCAGCCTGGATCTTTTCCTCCCCAGAATCCTTGCCGGTCTGGAGATCACCCGCCTGGATCTCGCGAAGATGGGAAATGGCGCTTTTTGTCTCGGGTGCAAGACCTGCACGTTTCCCAAATGCCGTTTTGGAAAGTAAAAAAGGGCATTTTATGGATGAAAACGGATTAGGCCTTGCGCACTGAAATGAAGTGTTCCTGCAAGGCTACGGCACCCCCTGCCGGGTCCCAAAGGTCAAGCCCCCCCTCCATGAGTCTTTGATCCGCCACGCCCTTTTCGAGCGCCCGGCTCTCCACGGGAAGCGTATGACCGAATCCGTGCACCATAAATACCGCCTCCGGATGTATCAAGTCCGTCACCTTGGCCTTGATTCGTCCCGAATAATTTCCGTTGCTCACCTGTACCCATCCGCCGTCTTCAACCCCCAACTTCTTAGCCTCCGCCGAGTTGATCCACAACACATTTTCCGACATCTGCTCGAAGAGCATGGGATTGTTGACCGTATGCCCCTGGGTGTGCACGCCGCAGCGACCGGTGGTGAGACGATACCGGCCTTCCGGGGGTCCCTTCGGGGATTCATAGGGCAGGAGAGATGGAAGCCCCGCCTGTTCCCATTTATCGGAGATAATTTCGATTTTGCCTGAAGGAGTTTTGAACTTCAGATCGTCGGCTTTTCTATAGAGAGGCCCGTCGGCCAGGGGAACCATGCCTGTACTGTCGAAGTCCTCGATGCTCACGCCGGTGCCGTCAAGCTGATATTCCCAGAAGTCTTCTATCGTATCGAAAACCAGCTCTGAAAGACCCATCCGTTTTGAGAGGCCCGAAAAGATCTCCCATTCCGCTTTGGAGTCAAAGCGGGGATCGACGGATCTCTTGCGCACGAAAAAGTAGGGATTTAAACCATTCTTGCATGCGATGATGCTTTCCCGCTCCAGGTAGGTGGAAAGAGGAAGCACCACATCCGAAAACCAGGCCGTGTCCGACCAGGTGAAGGTAATAGAAACAAGGAGATCCAGGTTTAAAAAGATCTGTTTCAGTCGTTCAGGATCCGGGAAGGCCATTAAGGGATCGTGGCGATAGGCGATATAGGCCTTGACGGGATAAGGATCTTTCGTTTCGATGGTTTTATAGAGCAGGTGACACATTCCGGGCCCTTCCTCGAAATGAGGATAAAGCCATCCCACGCCGTCAGCCCGTTTTTCCTGAGGTTTGGGATAAATATCCATGAAGCTCTTCAGATCCTTCCGACCCACATCCGACGGTTTGTTGGTCAAGGGCAGGCCGCCTTTAGCACCGATGGCGCCCAGAAGGGCATTGATGATGTAGATGGTGCGGCAAACGTAGAAGGAGGTCCTGTAGCGCGCCATGTTCCAGCCGGGATGCCAGAGAACGGAAGGTTTGGCATCGGACAGTTCACGGACGAAACTCCGGAGATCATCGGCCGAAATGCCTGTTTCTCCTTCGGCCCACTCGGGAGTGTAGGGCTCAACAAACTTTTCGAGAGCATTCAAGTCTTTGATCCAACGCTTCGCATAAGAGATGTCGTAGAGCCTTTTGAAAAGGAGTTCGTGGATGACGGCGAGATTAAAGGCGTAGTCGCTCGCGGGGCGGATTTGGAAAAAGCGATTGGCTTTGGTTGCGGTGACTGTCCCTCGGATGTCAATTACGGTAAGTTTGCAGCCCTTATCCATGCCCTTCATCAAGTCATTGACTTCCTTGACATTGATTGCTTCAAATATATTGCGGGTTTGCAGTACCACGTGTCGGGCATTCTTGAAGTCGTAGGAAACGCCTTTTCGTCCGAATCCGAAAAGGGACAGGGCGGCATGCTGGACGTTCCGAGCGCATGACCCGTCATGATTGCAGTAGTTGGGTGTCCCCAGCCCTTTCAGAAAAGCCCGGTGATAATCGCGAAAAGGCCCCCCCCGATCGGTGAGGGAAATACTTCTGGGGCCGTATTTTTCCTTTATTCCTTTCAGTTTCTCCGCGACGTAATCCAACGCCTCATCCCATTTGACGGCTCGCCATTTTCCCTCGCCTCGCTCACCCGTTCGAATCAAAGGCGTCTGGGGACGCTCCCTGTCTTTAAGCAAAGCCAGACCGGCGGCCCCTCGGGCGCAAATGGAGCCTTCAATCCCTGAAGCATGGGGATTGCCTTGTAGAAAGACAACTTCTCCATTCTCCACTTCACTCATGATGGGACAGCGCGCCGTGCACATCCCGCAAATACTGTAGACCTGCTCTCTGGACATCAATTTTCCCTCCATACTAAACTTTTTTCATATAAAGCCAATACCGGCATAATATAGTTGGAATCAGAAGTCAACCGGTTACAAAATCGTGAGAAAGAGAGACGTGGGGAGCTTTCCGCGAAGAAAATGCCGGTGGCTTTGATCAGGGTTATGTAGAAATCATTTTCGAATGCTTAAGGCAGTTTCAGTAGGATCATTT